>PGXP01000208.1 GCA_002839205.1 Spirochaetae bacterium HGW-Spirochaetae-9 | reverse complement strand
AGGCCAGGGCTTCCTTCTCTTCGGGCGATTCGGCATGGAAATCGATGACGACGAGCGCAGCGGGGTGCTCCCTCCGGGCTCTGGCCACGAGTTCGTCGGCTATCCTGAAAGGGCAGTCGATAGCATAGAGATCTTCCCTTCCCTGAAGATTGATCACCACCCACTCGAAGTCCCTTCCCTTCATGTAGAGCATGCCCTTGCCGGGTAGGCCGGGAGGATAGTTGGCGGGTCTCAGGAGGGATGGCTCGGAAGCGAGGAGCTCAGCCGCTTCCTTTCTCTCCCAAACATGGTTGCCTGTAGTGATCACGGAAACCCCGCTCGAAAGCATGGCGCGGAGCTCTTCCTGGCCGATGCCGAAGCCTTTCTGGGAATTCTCTCCATTGGCGATGACGATATCGGCTTTCACTTTTTTGCTGAAGGCAGGGAGTTGCGTGAAAAGACAGCGCAGGCCGGGTGCCCCTACGACATCCCCGACCATGACGACTGTCGCCACGCGCTCGCTCACGATGAGCTTTTCAGCGGGCGTATTCAACGATTCGGGTCTCGCGGATGATGGTCACTTTGATGCGGCCAGGATAACGCAGATCCGTCTCGATCTTCTTCGCTATATTCCTGCACATTTCCTTGGCCTGCTCGTCCGACACGTTCTCGTAGTTGACAAGGATGCGGAGTTCGCGGCCAGCCTGGATGGCGAAAGCCTTGTCGACGCCCGAGAAGCTCTCGGCTATCGTCTCGAGGTTTTCAAGCCGCTTGATGTAGTTGTCCAGGGTTTCGCGGCGAGCGCCGGGCCTGGCCGCCGAAATCGCGTCGGCGATCTGTACGAGAGTGCTCTCGGGGCAGGAGGGTTCCACATCGTTGTGATGCGATCCAACCGCATTGATGACGCGGGGATCTTCGCCCATCTTGCGCACCAGGTCCATGCCCATCTCGGCGTGGTTCTGGTCGCCATCCGTCTCGATGCCCTTGCCAATGTCGTGCAGCAGGGCGCCACGCTTGGCGATCTCCCTGTTGAGGCCGATCTCGGCGGCGAGAAGGCCGGCGATAACAGCCACTTCCTTCGAATGCATGAGGACGTTCTGACCGTAGCTCGTGCGGAAATGGAGCCTTCCGAGGGCCCTGATGAGTTCGGGTGCCATGTTGTGGAGGCCCAGGTCGAAGACAACCTTCTCTCCCTCGTCGTAGATTTTCTGGGAGATTTCACGGGTGACCTTCTGGACCATCTCCTCTATGCGAGCGGGATGGATGCGGCCGTCGGTGATGAGGCGCTCGAGCGATACGCGGGCTATCTCCCTGCGCACCGGATCGAAGCAGGAAATGACGACGGCTTCAGGCGTATCGTCGATGATGACGTCCACACCGGTGAGGGTTTCAAGGGTGCGAATGTTGCGCCCTTCCCTGCCGATGATGCGCCCCTTCATCTCGTCCGATGGCAGGGTAACCGATGACACGGTCGTCTCGGCCGTAACTTCCGTCGCTATCCTCTGCATCGTCGTCACGAGGACGTCGCGCGTGCGTTTCTCGGCCGTGAGTTGGGCTTCCTGGTCGATCTTGTTGATCAGAATCTGGGCGTCATGCTTCGCCTCGTTCTCCATGTTCTGGATGATGATGCGCTTCGCTTCCTCGCCCGTTAGGCCGGAAATGCGTTCCAGCTCGCGCCTGTATTCCTCTTCCTGGCCGAGCAGTGCCGCTTCCCTTTCGATGATCGCTTTATCCCTGTTTTTAAGGGTTTCTTCGAGCCTTTCGAGAGCCTCAATCTTGTTGTCGAGGTTCTCTTCCTTCTGCATGACGCGTCGTTCGAGCTTCTGTGCCTCGACACGTCTTTCCCTTATCTCCCGCTCTTGCTGGTTGCGTTCCCGAATGAGTTGATCTTTCGCCTCTACCAGGATCGCCTTTTTCTCGGCTTCCGCTTCTTTAACTGCGTCCTGTTTTGTTCGCTCTGCTTCATTCTCTGCAGCAGTGAGTTGAAATCTGGCATAGAGCCAGCGGATCGTCCATCCAAGAATCAAGCCGGCAAGGGGAAGGGCAACAAACCATATTCTGGGTGCCATTTGTCCCTCCGATGTATATAAATGCCGTCATTTTGATTATACGGATGGGCAACTCTTTGTCAAGGCAAATTAAATACTGCAAAAACCGCATAAAAGGAGTTGACTGAGCTTAAAAAATGACAATATACTCCGCTATGATGCCGTGTATGCGGTGTCACGTACTCTCGGAAGTCGCGTCAAGCGCCTTTCGTTTTTAAGGTAGAAACTGGCTTTTCATGCATCGTCATTCCTTTACTTACGGTTTTGGGGGTTCGGCGGCCGAATTCTCCAGAGCCCCCGCTCCACTCGCTTCTTCTTTCGGAAAGACCCAAGCATTGCTATCTCAGCCTGAAACTCCTCCCTTGAGAACGACAGAGGTGTATACCCGCCCCTTTCGGCAGTGACAGAACGTCCGCCCTAGGCGGACGGATCCGGTGCCGCCGTCGTCCTGCGAAGACGGCCCTAATTTGAGGTTTTTCCGCATGTCCAAGAAGGTTTATGTCGGCAACATGAATTACAGTACCGCTGAGAATCAGCTTCGTGACCTTTTCGCCCAGTATGGCGAGGTTTCCTCCGTCAATATCATCATCGATCGCTACACCGGCAAGGCGAAGGGATTCGGATTTGTCGAGATGATCAATGATGACGAGGCTCAGAAGGCTATCGACGCGCTCAATGGCTTTGAGTTCATGGGCAGGCAGCTTCGCGTGAATGAAGCCGAAGACAAGCCCCGTCGCGACGGTGGATCCTTCCGCCCCCGCAACAACTACTGAGCGTCTTCAAAGCGTAGTGTAGCATGACTGAAGGGGGCGCCGGCTTGCCGGCGCCCCCTGAAGGCCCCCCGATGGCCGCCCGGGGGGCCTTTTCTTATGTCCTACGCCTGTATCCGCCTGCCCTTCTTTTCCAGGGCGGCGAGAACGGCATGGAAACGCCGAGGCTCGGGCGCCTTGAACAGCATCGCTTCCTCAATGCCGGGAAGACAGATCCTGAGGCGGCGGGCATGGAGCATCAAAGTGGCGTCGGGAAAGAGCTGGTCCTTTTTGCCATAAAGAGGGTCGCCCAGGATGGGGCAGCCCAAA
>PGXP01000207.1 GCA_002839205.1 Spirochaetae bacterium HGW-Spirochaetae-9 | reverse complement strand
CACGGCCTCGAAGCGCGAGAAGGAAATCGAGGAGAAAGCCCGCCACATCATCGAAATAACGGGCCTTGCGGCCTCCATAGACCGATGGTCAGCCGACCTCGTATGGACCGAGCGCCAGCTGGTGCAGATCGCCCGGGCCATCATCGCCGAGCCTACGCTCCTCCTGCTGGACGAGCCGGCCTCGGGCATGGGCGCCAAGGAGATCGAGGAAGTCGACGAGATTATCCGCAAGGTGAGGGATATGGGCATCACGGTGGTGGTGGTGAGCCATGACGTCAAGATGCTCATGAACGTGTCGGATATCGTCACGGTGCTCAACTTCGGCCAGAAGATTGCCGAAGGCGTTCCGGCGGATGTGCAGAAAAACCCCAAAGTACTGGAGGCCTATCTTGGCGCAGAGTGAAAAAAATCAAGCTCCAGCCTCGGGAACGCCGCTCCTCAAGGTGGAGAACCTGTCGGTTTCCTACGGGCAGATCAACGCCTTGAAGGGCGTCAGCATAGAAGTGTTCCCCGGTGAGATTGTGGTGCTGATCGGTGCCAACGGAGCCGGAAAGACAACCCTTCTCTCTTCGATTCTCGGCATCACCCCTTCCAAATCGGGCACCATAACCTTCGATGGGCAGCGCATCGACAAGGACCCCGTGGACAAAAATGTCCGCAAGGGTGTCTGCCTCGTTCCCGAAGGACGCGGCGTATTTTCCCTGATGACCGTGATGGACAATCTCCTGCTCGGTGCCCACCACAACCTGCAGAGCAAGGACAAGAACCTGGAACGCGTGTTCGGCTGGTTCCCCATTCTCGAGAAGCGGAAGAGCCAGATAGCCAAAACCCTCTCCGGCGGGGAGCGCCAGATGCTCTCGATAGCGCGGGGCCTCATGTCGACGCCTAAGCTCATCCTCGTGGATGAACCTTCGATAGGCCTCGCGCCGATCATCGTCAACGACATATTCACCATTCTCCAGAGGCTCAACAAGGAGGGCTACACTATTCTGATGTCCGAACAGAATGCCTTCAAGGCCCTCAAGGCAGCCCACCGGGGCTATGTCCTGGAGACGGGGAACGTGACCCTCACCGGAACGGCCCAGCAGCTGCTGAACGATCCCGGTGTCAAAGCCGCCTACCTAGGAGCCTGAGCCATGCAAGTATTCATAGCGCAAATCATCAATGGACTGTCTCTGGGGAGCATCTACGTCCTCCTCGTAACCGGGTTCAACCTCCTCCTCCTCGTAGCCCTGATCATCCACTTTTCCTACCCCGTGGTCGTGGTGTTCTCCATGTATATCGTATGGGTGGTGCTCAATGCCACGGGCAACAATCTGTTGCTGGGCATCCTTGCGGGGGTGTTGTCCTCCGTCATCCTCAACGTGGTGAGCGCGCCCATCTTCCAGAAAGTAATGAAGAAACGGGGCGAGGTGGACGTCAACTCCACCATGGTTGTCTCCATGGGCATGGGATTCATCATCACCGACATTCTTTCGCACTCCTTCAACCATGGATTCCCCATCGCCTTTCCGGAGGCGATCACCGGTTCAGGCCCCCTCTTCAGAATCGGGCTCATAAGCGTACAGGTAGGCCAGGTCTGGTCTTTGGCCATCGGAGCGGTGGCGGTAACGGCCTTCTTCGTGCTTTTGTACAAGACAAGGGCGGGCAGAGCCTTCAGGGCTATCTCCGAAGATCCGGCCGGCGCCAAGCTTGTAGGCATCCCCATCATCAAGACGGGACTCCAGAGCTATGCCCTCTCGGGAATAATGGGCGGCCTGTCGGCTATCCTCATCGCCATGCTCCTGCACTCGGCCTCACCTGGACTGGGCGACATGCTCGGCCATAAGGTGCTGGCAGTCTCCATCGTCGCCGGCCTGGGCAACCTCGGAGGCGGACTCGTTGTAGGCCTAGCGCTCGGGGTCATCGAAGCGCTCATCCAGGGCTATGCCGCGGGAAGCTGGTCCAACTCCATCGCCTTCGTGGTGATGCTTGTCGTTATTCTGTGGAAGCCGCGAGGCCTCTTCGGCATCAAAGTCTAAGGCAGGAGGAAACCGTGTCTTTATCGATGTATTACTTCCTTACCATCGCAGCGGTGAACATCCTCATGACCTGGGCGATCTACTTGCCCTACAGGGTGGCGCACCTGCATTTCATCACCATCGCCAACATGGCCATATCGGGGTACCTGTCAGGCTATCTGGTGCTGACCCTGAAGTTTCCCTTCTTCTGGGCCCTGCTGATCGGCTTTGCCGTCGGCGGCCTGATCGGGTATGTAGTGTCGCTCTTCATCGGCGACGCCCCCACCTTCGCGGTGGTCATCGTCGGCTTCACCTTCATCTACATCTCCCGAACGGTGATCGAGAACATCCCCGCCATCGGCGGCACCATGGGAATGTTCGGGCTGCCCAACATCGCCAAAACCCCCGCAGCGCACCGGTACTGGATAATCGGCATACTCTATGGCCTTGTGCTCCTCGTGGGCTTTCTCATCCACCGCTTTGACAACTCCAGGCTGGGCAAGGCCGCCTCGGCCATCTTTGTCGACAAGGATCTGGCCACCTCGCTTGGCGTCGACATAAAGAAGATGGGCCAGCTCCTGCAGGTTTTCAGCTGCATCATCGCCGGCGGTACGGGAGTGCTCTACGGCTTCATCTACAAGAGCTTCCACCTGGACTTCTTCACCTTCCACCTGGTGGGCGTATTCATGACCACGATTTTTGTCGGCGGCTACACCACCCTCTGGGGATCGCTGCTGATGGCGCCCATTCTCTATGGCGTGCCTTTATTGTTCCCCGCGGGAATTCAATCATGGCGCATGGTGATTTATGGTGTTATACTGATCCTGATATTGGTAGTGAAGCCTGAGGGCTTCATCACGAGGAAGTTCGTCTACAACATCGGTATCCGGCTTTCGCGCAAGCGGAAGAAGATATAAAGTTTGCAAAGGAGGTTCTATGAGAAAGCTAGCCGGAGTGATGGTTCTGCTCCTTGTCGCTTCTACCGCCGCGTTCGGCCAGGTAGTGACGAACGAGTGGCAGATTCCATTCCTCAACAGCCTCACCGGCGCCATCGCGTCGATCGGTGAGTACCTGCACTGGGGAGCCAATTACGCTGCCCAGGAAATCAATGCCGCTGGCGGTATCGCCGGCAAGCCCGTACGG
>PGXP01000206.1 GCA_002839205.1 Spirochaetae bacterium HGW-Spirochaetae-9 | reverse complement strand
ACAGGAAAAAGGCTGCCATCATAAGCAGCATCAGAACTAAAAGGGCAAAAAGGGTCCTGAAGAATACGCTTCTGAGCCGATATTCAGAAATCGGTTTAAGCTTCGTCATACGGAATTCTCAGACATCCTTCGGTTGCTCATACTGTTTTTTTTCCAGCAAGGTAGATATTGTTCGAAGGTAAACCTGCTGGTTTTACCTGTCAATATAAGGAACACCTCATGAGTATTTCTATTATCGAATAAGAAGAATTCGGTAAGCTATAAAGTTGGGACCAGCCCGACTCGAACGGGCGACCTACTGCTTAGAAGGCAGTTGCTCTATCCAGTTGAGCTATGATCCCGAAGATCGGGATGAGAGGATTTGAACCTCCGATCTTCTGCTCCCAAAGCAGACGCCTTAGCCCCTAGGCTACATCCCGAAAAACCAAGCGGTACGTTAGGCCGAAACCGCGGGCATTGTCAATACGGAAATAGTCACGTTCGGCTGTTGACAGCTGGGGATAATGAATTATAATAATCCGGCTTCCTTATACATAAATAGGGATGACGCATAACACAACCCTGCAAGGAGTCACTATGTCGTTCGCCACCGACCAGATCAGAAATATCGCCATAGCCGGACACGGAAGTACTGGCAAGACAACACTGCTCGAACATCTTCTCTTTCAGGGCGGAGCGATAGCCAAACCGGAGACCATTGAATCAGGCAAGACGGTCAGCGATTTCGGTGAAGACGAAATCGCGCGCAAGATTTCAGTGCGCGCTACCCTTTCCCACTGCACGGTTCGCAATACCAAGCTCAACTTTATCGATACGCCTGGTTCATCCGATTTTGTCGGCGAAGTGATTCTCGCTTTCAGGGCCTGCGAAAGCGCCCTTCTCCTCATCGACGCCCGTTCGGGTGTCCAGATCGAAACGATAAAACTCTGGAGAAACCTCGATTCCAGGAACAAGCCCCGCATGGTTTTCGTATCCAGGCTGGATGAGGATCGTGCTTCTTTCAACGCAGCGCTTGAGGACATCAAAGCCAAGTTCAAAGCCAACCCCGTCCCTGTAACCATCCCCATGGGCGAAGGCTTGGCCTGCGAGGGCATCATCGATGTTATCAATGGCAAGGCATATATAAAGCCCGCCTCCGGAGACCAGAAGGAAGCAGCCTCCGAAGTTCCGGCCAAGTATAAGGATGCTCTCGAGGAAGCCAGGATCCAGCTTTCCGAGGCCGCCGCCGAAGGCTCGGATGAGCTCATGGAGAAATACCTCGAAAACGGCCAGCTCAGCCAGGAAGAGATTGTGGTCGGCCTCCGCGATGCCCTTGCCCAGGCCAAGGTAATCCCGGCTTTTGCCGGTTCGGGGCTCAAGAATATCGGCACCGCTGCCCTCCTTGAATTCGTAGCCGTGATGGCCCCTACTCCCCTCACCCACAATACCGAGGAAGTCAAGGATTTTGACGGCAACACCGCCACCGTGTCGATCGATGCATCCAAGCCTGCCAGCGCCATGGTGATAAAGACACAGATTGACCAGTTTTCCGGCCGCCTTTCCTTTGTCAAGGTTTTTACCGGCTCCCTCACCCCCGAACTCGACGTCGTCAATGTCCGCGATGGTCACAAGGAACGCCTTTCCAAGCTCTATACGGCACAGGGCAAGAAGATTGAGGAAGTGCCCTCCCTTGTCGCCGGAGATATCGGCATCATCACGAAGGCTGTCAGCCTCAAGACCAACGACACGGTATCGGCCATGGACAGGCCCTTCTCCTTCGGCCCCTTGAGGCTTCCCACCCCCGTCCACCTTGTCGCCATCTCGGCGACCAACAAGAAGGAAGAGGACAAGCTCAACGAACTCCTCTACAAGGCGGCCGAAGAGGATTTGACCTTCCAGGTGAATTTCAACGGCGAAACCAAGGAAACGGTGATCGCGGGCATGGGCGAGCTCCAGATCAACATGATTCTCGACAAGATCAAAAACTTGGCCAAGATAGTCGCCGAAACGCGGATTCCCCGCGTCGCCTACCGCGAGACGATCACGAAGAAGTCAGGCGCCGAATATACCCACAAAAAGCAGACGGGCGGCCATGGCCAGTACGCGAGAGTCGTCTTTGAGGTGGAACCACTGGCGAGGGGCACTGGCTATCAGTTCGAGAACAAGCTTTTCGGCCAGTCCGTTTCCCGCGGATTCATCCCCGGCATCGAGAAAGGCATCCACCAGGCTATGGAAAACGGCATCGTGGCCGGCTATCCTGTCGTGGACGTCAAAACCGCCATTACGGACGGCAAGGAACACCCGGTCGACTCTTCGGAGATGGCATTCAAGCTGGCGTCCAGGGGAGCCTTCCGCGAAGCCTCCAAGACGGCCAATCCCACCCTTCTCGAGCCGATCATGGACCTGAAGGTCTTTGTAGAGGAGAAGAATCTGGGTGACGTCATGTCGGATCTCTCGGGGCGCAGGGGCAGGATTTCAGGCAGCAACCCCATGGGTGGAGGCATCGTCGAAGTCGACGCGCAGGTTCCTCAGGCAGAGCTTCTCCGCTATGCCATCGACCTGCGTTCAATGACCTCGGGAACGGCTTCCTTCGAGGTGGATTTCTCCCACTACGCGCCCATCTCTGGGAAAATCGCCGAAGATGTCATCAAGGCAGCCCAGGCATTCAAGACAGCCGAGGCTGAGGAAGAATAAGCCCTCCCTGAGACTTTCAGTTTTATGCAAAAAGAGGGCTGCCGGTCATCCGGCAGCCCTCTTTTTATTCTTCGCACTGTGTTATTCTTCGCCCTTTCGGATCTTTTCCTGGCTCCGAAGGAGTACGATCTCATTGAGAAATTCATCGGCAGTCTCATATTTCCTGTACACCGAAGCGAAACGTATGTAGGCCACCTTGTCCATCTGGTAGAGACGGCGCAGAACCATCTCGCCTATGGCCTCGCTCGAAATCTCGTTGCTCGACTTGGCCAGCTGGGCTGTCTCGTCTTCTATCTCGTTGATGAAGTTTTCGATGGACAGCTGCGATATGGGTCGCTTTTCAAGGGACCGTATAAGGCCGCGCTCGATTTTGCTGCGCTCGAAGGGCTCGCGTCGACCATCGCGCTTGACGACCATGAGGGGCTTTTCCTCGATGCGCTCGTAGCTTGTAAAGCGAAGACTACAAGAGAGGCACTCGCGCCG
>PGXP01000205.1 GCA_002839205.1 Spirochaetae bacterium HGW-Spirochaetae-9 | reverse complement strand
GCCCGCCTCGTCTTTTCGGATTTTTCGTCCCCCATCGCCTTGAAATGAAACCCCAGCACTTCCACCCTTTGCCCGCCGAGATCGATCGAAGCATGGATGCCTGACCTGGGCCAGGGATCATTCTTGCCAGGCTCGAGCACCGGGCCCTGTTCCGCTATCCTGTAGCGGGAGAATATGGCGAGGTCGTCTTCACCTCTTGTGTCGACGACGGCGACATAGGGCATTGCCCAGCCCGCCCGGGCGAGGGCGACTGAAAGAAGGGCGATGTCGCCCCCCTTGGCCTCGTCCGACTGAATCTCCTGAAGGACGATGATGTCGGCCTCGGCTTCCTTGATGGTGAGCGCAACATTGTCATGGAGCGATATTCTGGTACCCGTAGCAGCGTCGGAGGCTGCACAGTCGCGGACATTCCATGTGGCTATCCTCACGGATGAGGTTGCGGAGGCAGGCACCGCTTGTCCAGGTAGTTGGGCTGGTGCAGCGACCGGAGTAGCGCGAAGCGACGGCGGCTTAGGCTGTTCCTGAGCTTGAAGGAGAACTGTTTTCGGACCGCCTGCAAAGGCAGCCGCTACAAGGGCGACTACTGCCGCGAGCGTGAGAAAACTCATGCCCGCGACAGCCTTGTCGCGAAAACCGCCCGGCTTCACTTTAGGATGTATGATTTTAGTGGCGGAAAACCGTTGAAATAGATCGACGAGTAGCTCTGAGTGTAGGCGCCTGTCGTCAGGATGTACACTTTGTCGCCAATCCTTGCCGTCTCTGGCATCATATACTGGGTTTTTTCGTAGAGAATATCCATCGAATCGCAGGTGGGACCGGCCAGGATGACGTCCACTGCCGTGCCTTCGCCTTCGAAGAGGATAGGGTACTTGATCGCTTCATCCAGCGTCTCTATGAGACCACCGAACTTCCCAATGTCGAGAAAAACCCATGGATAGCGCTCGTGCACCGATTTCTTGGCGATGTTGATGATCTCGGATACAATGACGCCTGCGTCGCCCGCCATGGATCGTCCCGGCTCGATTATGATCTCCTCGGGCCAATCGTTCTTGAAGGAGTTGTCCAGGAAGCGTTTGATATCTTCGGCGTACTGGCCGAGGGTGTCCGTAGGCTCGATGTAGTTGGCGGGGAAACCGCCGCCCATGTTGATCATCTTCATGTCGACTTTCAGATCGTCCCGTGCCCAGGCCATGAGTTGGGAGGCTGTCGTCAGGGCTGTCGACCACTGGCCTACGTCGCGCTGCTGGCTGCCGGGATGGAAAGAGATGCCATGAGGTACCAGTCCGAAACGGATGGCTGTCTTTATGAGCTGACGGGCAAGGTCGGGGTGGGATCCAAATTTTCTGGACAGAGGCCAGTCGGCACCCAGGCCTTCGGTGAGGAGGCGGAAGAAGACCTTGGAGCCTGGAGCGGCCCGCGCGATCTTGTCGATGTCGGTGATCGAGTCGGTGGCGTAGAGGCGAACCCCTTTCTCGTAGAAGTAGGCTATATCCTTCTCTTTCTTGATGGTGTTGCCGAAACTCATCCTGTCGGGTGATACGCCCAGTCGCAGGAGCTGGTCGAGCTCGTAGCGCGTTGCCACGTCAAAACTCGATCCGAGTTCGGCGAGGAGCGAGACGACGGCATCATCCGGATTGGCTTTGACGGCGTAGTAAATTTTCGCGAAGGGGAAATACTTTCGGAGATCATCGTAATTTTTTTTGATGATATCCAGGTCGATGACGAGGCAAGGGGTTTCCTTGTCTCCCGCGAAGGCTTTGATGCGCTCGAAACGCTCTTTGGACATGAAGTTTTCGAGCGGGAAGTGGTACTGATCTTTCACTGCCGTACCCCTTTCACCTGTTTGATTGACCCGGCGGAATCCGGAGGTTCCAGCGGGGGCGATCCGTCATACCGGGGCCCGGCGACGTATCCAGATGCAACAATACTGATCTACTTGCCCAAAGGTCAAGAAGGTAGTATTAACAAGGTATGATCGGTTTTTTTGTGAAGAAGGCTTTTTTTGACGGCTGGGACAATCTCTTTGCCCTTGCGGCCTTCAATATCGTCCATCTTGCCCTTTTCGTCCTCTTCATAGTGCTTCCTCTCTCTCTCGGCATCGGAAACGCTCTGTCCATGGTCTTTATCATTCTTGGATTTATGGCTATCGCGCAATGGCAATCGATCACTGCCTTCGCCATGAACGGTATTTCAGATTACCACTCTCCGGGCTTCAGGGCTACTTTCGAAAATTTCTCCTCATCATGGAAACCCGGACTCGTGGTGGGTGCAATCAATGTGGCGCTCTGGTTTTCCCTCACCGTAGGCATCCCCTTTTATCTCTCGCAGAAGGGTTTTCTGGGATTATTTCTTGCCAGCCTTCTCTTCTGGACCTGCCTTGTCGCCCTCCTGGCATCGCAGTACTATCTTCCCCTCGAGGCGCGCCGGGGCGGCGGTTTCAGTAAGAATGTCAGGGTTGCGATGATCCTCGTCCTGGACAATCCGGGTTTTACCCTGTTTCTTTTTGCGCATAATGCCGCCAGCCTGGCTCTTTCAGCCCTCACGGCATTCATGGCTCCAGGTCTCGCCGGAGTGGCCCTTGCCTCGGCCGATGCGGCAAAGCTGAGGCTTATGAAGTATGATTGGCTCGAACACAATCCCGGTGTCGACAAGAAGCACCTGCCATGGACTGACATCCTCGGGGAGGAGAAGGAAATGGTTGGGGAACGTACGCTGAAGGGGATGATTTTCCCATGGAAGGAAGGCAAATGAAGGAATCCACGCGAAGGGAGCCAGGCCTCAAACCGCCTGCGCGTTCCAACAACGCAAAGACAGATACTGCAAAAACCTCAAACCAGCGCCAGGATCGCCCCGAGGTGAGGGCGGAACGTGCCGAAACGGCTCTCTCCTCCGTCGTTTTTGTCCAGCTGCCCAACGAGACCCTGAAAGCCCTCGGCATATCCGGCCTGAAAGGCGCTGCGACCATTCCCGTCCAGACCCCTGGCCCCATCGCCCGCTTTGACGCCTCGATGGTGAATGCCGAAAGCATCGTGGCCGGTATGCTCAGGGTTCTTGCGTGGCAGCCGGACAACAAATTTGCCGACACCTATCGCACGATAGTGCGATCGCTCCGGCCTGGTCTTCTCGCCGAGCTGTCCGATGCCGGCATAGCCAAGGCTCAGGAAAAGGAATGGGAGATAGCCGAGG
>PGXP01000204.1 GCA_002839205.1 Spirochaetae bacterium HGW-Spirochaetae-9 | reverse complement strand
TAGGGCGGATTCCTTGCGCCCGGTGTCGCTTTCGGCATCGAAGGCCTTGGCTCGGGCCAGCTCCATCTTCAGCTGCTGGAGTTGGCTTACAGATGAGCGCAGGCGGAGATCGATCACTTCTCGCTGTTCGGCCAGGGCTTTGAAGGATTCTTCCTGTTTTTCGATCTCGGCGATCGAACCCTCATACTCTGTTTTCATGCTTACCTGGGCGCCTTCGAGTTTTATCCTGAGGGCGGCTTTGTCCTTCTCTAGGTCCGCCATAGGTATTTCGCCGATTATGGCGTCGAGTTCGTTCGCCGTTTTCGCGAGGAGGAGGACCTGCTTTAGGTAGCCTTCGAGCTGTGGCTTCATCTCGGCGGCATCCTTCGGGTCGGAAGAGGAGAGGGAAGCCTCGATGTCCATCGCCGATTCCTGGGCGGAACGGTAGATTTCGGCATAGGCGCCCAGCTCGACTCCCACCGATTCGCGCCGCTTCTTGGCTTCCTTGAGGTCTTTCCGGCGGCGGCCTATGCCCAGCTTTTCGAAGAATCTTCTGCTACGGCCGGGACCCGTCGTCATATAGCCTATCAAGTGGATCACGAAGGTGACGGCGAAGATTGCTGTCGGGATGATGAACCAGGGATTCGCCTTATCGAAGGTCATGTTCAGATAGAAGAGACCCGCGGGGATGGAGAGGGCGTTGAGGAAGTGCTTTCCGATCGAATCCCTGGCTTTGTGAATGGACTTGAGTTCCTTTGTCTGGGATTCGTCCAGGTCGGGGAGGGCTTCCGCTTCCCTGGCCTGACGGGAGACGCGGAAAGCCGAGAGGATGGACTCGACGACGCCAAAGCCCCAGAAAATCGTCACTATGGGTGCCCAGCGGAAACCGCTGGCATAGTTCAGGTTGATGTACCAGAGGATTGGATTTATCGTGAGGAAGGAGAGTATGTCCGCGATGAGGCCTCTGCGGATCTTTCCGGCTTTTGTGGAGAGTTCCGAGCGGTATTTGTTGAAAGCGGCGGTCGAAGGCATGACTGTCCGGGATGGATCCCGGTTCTTGCCGCCCTTGATTTGGCGCTTCAGCTCCCTGCCCACTTCCTTGAGATCGCGAGCGCTTTCCTTGAAGCTGTCCTTGTCGAAATTGATGCGGATGCCCGCTCCGGGGGCGTTCCCGCTCCGCGCCGAAAAGCCACTTTCCTTGCCGGTTTCGACGGCGCGCTCTATCTCCGAGACTATGGAATGGATGGCGGATTCTATGCTGCGGCCCAGGTCGCCCGCCGCGTTCGCCGAGGTATAGCCTGGTGCCGCCGGACGCCGACTTTCTCCTTGGTTTTCGCTTCGGTATTCGCCACGCTTTTCACCAATGAGGATGCCGGATTCGGCCATTGAGGCGATCACTTCGGTGGCCTCAACCCCGTACCAGCCGAATTTCCGCAGGGCTTCAGCCACGGTGAGCCTTCGGCCCTGGATACGGATTTCCTCCAGTATGGCGCGGCGGATTTCCCCGAGGCTGGGACCGCTGGCAGGCTGTCCGGCTTCGGCGTTGGTTCGCGCGGCGGACGCGGCCGATATCTCGTAAGCCTGGATGTTTGGCGGAAGAGCTTTCCGCCTCGAGACAGGGAGGGGTTTCGCGTCCAAGCCCATGGTTTCGCGCGCGAAGGAGAGGACTTCGCCTGATACGCAGAGAGTTCCGGGGACGGCCGCCGCCTGGAGGGCGGCGGCCGTGTCGACGGCATCGCCGAAGATGTTCTTGCCGAAAAAGCCCACATCGCCGAGGTGAATACCCATGCGGGCCTGCAATGGCTGCGTCGGGGCAAGCGAAGAAGCCCGCAATGATCCAAGCTTTTCTCCGATGTCCAGGGCGCAGGTGACAGCATCCTGGCAGTTTGCGAAGGACAGGAGGAAGGAATCGCCGATGGCTTTGATGAGTTCGCCCCGCTGAGCGCGGGCTGAGGTTTGGATGACGTTGTGGCTGGCTTCGATCAGCGAGGCTTCTTCCTCGCTTTCCCCGGAAAAAGAGAGCCCGGGTATGTCGATGGAGAGTATAGCGGAAAGCCTGTAATCTTTGGTGTCCATTTTCTTTCCAGTAAGCATATGAGGACTCGGGCACAAGGTCAATATCGTTCCGGGGAAACGCGGCTCCCGAGGTCGGCGGGATCAGGCCAGGTCGAAGGTGATGTCGTGCATCGCGATGGATGCGCGCGTTGCCGAAACGGTCACTGTCTCGTCGAGTTCGAGGCTTCTCCTCGTTCGCAGGGAGGTTTCGAAGCCGAGGGAGGGAACGATGATCCATGCGTCGCGATCCCTGAGGTCCAGAACACGCGCCTCGCCTTTCCATTCGGGATGCTTCGTAAGGTAGCAGGTTATCCAGTGGAGGCGCGAATCGCGCTCGGCCTGCCGCGTGGCTGCCGAAGCCTGGCCTGCCAGAATGCAGCGGCGGGATACTTCGTCGGCCGAGAGGGCGCCCTGGATGCCGGCTGCAAGATATGCCCGAATCTGGTGGTGGGCGAGGAGATCCTGATAGCGGCGCAGGGGGCTCGTCACCTGGGAGTAGAAGGATAGTCCCAGGCCCTGGTGGGCGAGGCACTCGGTGCCCACGATGCTCGCCTTCATCCCTTTTCTTCGCTGGTACTGGAGGGATAGGAGGGGCTGGCTTGCGGCTGCACCAGCGTCCTCGTCGCTGCGAGGGAGGTCTTTGGGCAGCTGGGGCGCTTCCTGGCTGGAATAGGTGAAGGGGAGTTTGCGCTCATAAGCCCAGCGCGCGGCCGCTTCACCGGCAAGGAGCATCATTTCGCGCACGATTTCGGCCGCGCGCGTGGTTGGTATGGTCAAGAAGCGTATATCGTCGCCCTCGACCTTCATCGAAGTTTCCGGCAGGTCGATGTCGACAGCTCCGTTCGAGAGGCGGCGTCTGTGGCGCAGCCTCGCCACGGCATCGAGGCTCGCCAGGGTCTTGTCCCCTGCCGCGAGGAGGGCGTCGCCCTCCTCATAGCTGAGCCGGGTGACGCGGACGGTGCTCGGCACGATGATTGTCTCTACGGGACTTCCGTCCTCGCCGAGCTTGATGCCGAATGAGAGGGCGGGGGATGTTTCGCCGATGCCGAGGCCGAGCCTGAGTATGGTGTCTTGGGGGAGCATGGGCACGATCTTTTCGGGGAGATAGAGGGTGGCCCCACGCGAGAGAGCTTCAGTATCGACGGGCGACGAGGGGGCGATGAAGGCTGCCGGATCGGCGACATGGACCCAGACA
>PGXP01000203.1 GCA_002839205.1 Spirochaetae bacterium HGW-Spirochaetae-9 | reverse complement strand
AAGAGATTGAAAAGATCCCTCGTGAGGACGATGCCGCAGAGTCCCATCAGGACCATAAGAAGCGACATTGCGCCCCCGATGGGAGCCTTGGCCAGGTCCCTGCCCATGGTAGCCGCCGCGAGAAGGCCGACCACCGAAATGGCGGCAATTCCCAGCGCTTCCTCAAGACCGACCCTGAGCACGATCGCTAGCGGGGCGACGAATCCCGCCGTGCCGAAGTCGGCGGCGGAAAGACCACCCAGGAGGGCGGCTATGCTGTAGGCCGCGAATCCGCCCCAGGCGGCTATGACCGCGTACACGATGCCGAGAGATACTTTTCTCCCCAGTTTGTCGACGAGGGGAAGGAGAAAGGCCGCGGCTAGGGAAGCAGCAAAAAAATAGAGTGGATTTACCATTTTTCGTCTCCATAGCCTTCGATCGACGAAGCGCCGCCCGCTGCTCTGAGCCTCACCGCGTAGCTCAACATGAGCGCCGTCACCGCGAGACCTATGACGATGGCCGTGAGCACAAGAGCCTGGGGAACAGGATCGGTCATTTTCCGAACGGCGGCTGCCGTGTCGACCGAAGCATCCAGGATTGGCGCAGTTCTTCCCCTGATATAGCCCACCGAAAGTATCAGAAGGTTGACGCCAGTCTCCATGATGGAGAATGCCACCGCGATCTTGAAGAGATTGGGCCGGGCCAGTACGCCCCAGAGGCCGATGAGGGCCAGGACGGAACCAGACGCAGCCACCGGGTTTATAGAGCCGATGAATTGCATGATGTTCATTCCCTGTCCCCTTTCAAGGCATCAAGGATTCCGGAAAGCTCCGCCCCTACCTTGAGACCAATGGCCGAGTAGATGAAAGGAATGGAACCCGCGCTCAACAGCGCTCCCAGGCGCCCCAGGGGAAGAGCCCGCGGGTCGAGGAAGCCCCAGGCGAGAAAGACGCCCAGGAGGCCGAGCCCTACATAGGCGGCCCCGGAGAGGGATTCCACCGCCGTCATCACTCCGTGGGCCACATGGGATGCGGGGTTGGCGAGCAAACTCAAGAGAAGGGCAGTGGCGATGACGACGCCGCCCTGGAAACCTCCGCCCGGCGTCAGGTGGCCGTGCATGAAGATGTAGACGCCGAACATTACAAGGAGGCCGAAGAGAAGCCCGGTAGCAGTCTGCAGCACTTCGGTCGAATTCTTTTTATCAGGTTGTGTGCCGACGATTCCCAGCCGCTTCTTCGTCAGAAGGCTGCCGACGCCCGCCGTGGCGGCGAAAAGGACGGCGACCTCGCCCAGAGTGTCGAAGCCTCTGTAGCTCACGACGATCGCCGTGACGATGTTTGCCGCGGCGAAATCCTTGGGAGAGTTTTCGATATATGAGGAAGCGAGCCTTCCAGGCTCTTCCACGACGCCCGCTTCGAAAACGAGGGGGAGGAGAGCCCAGGCGAAACCGGCAAGAGCCAGAGTGACAAGGATTTTTCGCATCATGACGCCGCTCCTGTTTCGGTCTTTTCCTGCGCCGGGTTATCCACCCGGGCGTCCGAAGCTTCCGCGTCCGCCTGTTTCGCGCGAGCCAGGGCGTAGAGGAACACGACCGTGGTGAGGGCCGAGCCAATGGCTGCTTCCGTCATGGCCACATCGGGCGCGCCCATGAGAAGAAAGACAAGGCTCGCGGCCAGGCTCACCCCTCCCGACAGGATGATGGAGACGAGGAGGCTCTTCGACCTGATTGCGCCTATTGCGGCACCGGCCATTCCGAGGCCGAGCGCGATCATCGCGAGATCAATCGCCATTTTTCACCTCCAGATCGTCAGCCAGAGCGTCGCAGCCAAGTCTGGCGCCCAAACGCTTCCTGTAGCCATGCGCGGCTCTCGCGAGAGCGTTCGAGCTCACGGGATTCGTCAGCGCGATGAAAGCCGCGAGGATCAGCGTACGGCCAAGATACCCAGGCTCCATGATCCCGATGCCCAGAAGGAACAGGATGGATCCCAATGTCGTCGCCTTCGTGCCTGCCTGCATGCGGTTGAAGGCGTCCGGCATGCGCAGAAGCCCGATTCCGGAAAAAAGGAAGAAGCAGGCTCCCAGCAGGCTCACCAAAGAGCCGATGATCGCTCCCATCACAGACCTCCTTCCAGATACCTGGCCAGGGCTACCACCCCCGCGAAACTCACGAGACCATAGACCAGGCCGACATCGACATAGATGCGTCTGCCCGAGAAAAGGGCGAAGGCGACGATGAGCGACGTGGCGATGATGGTCATCGCGTCCAGCGCGACGATCCTGTCGATCGCGCCCGGTCCCTTCGCGAATCTCAGGCTCGCGAGCGCGAGACCCAGAACGGCGACAATCGAGGCTGTAATCAGTATCGAGTTAGCCACAGATCACCTCCAGGTATTTCTCGAAGCTGCCGACGATGGCGGCGGTCGCGCCTTCGGGATCGGCGCTTGCCACCTTTATCCAATGGATATAGAGATCTTCTCCCTTCATCTCCACGGTTATCGTGCCGGGAGTCAAAGTGATGGAGTTCGCCAGGAGCAGCCGACCAAGCGGCGTTTTAAGTCGTGTCTTGACCTTTACGATGCCGGGATCTATCGGAAGACGTGGATTGAGCACCCGATACGCCACGTCAAGATTTGAGAGCACAAGGGCTTTCAGAAACACGAAGGCGAAAAGGAGCATGTTCCATAGCGATAGTGGGTTGATCTTGAGGTCGCCCAGGGGCGATCGAGGGAATACGGGCAGAAAACTGACTATGCCGGCGACCATTACCCCTGCGACCGCCTCCTCCGCATTCCACGGCGATGTAAGGATCAGCCAAACGCCCCACAATGACAGGAAACCGAGCAGCTTCGCTTTCAAAGTTTTCATCGTGCCTCCCTGCGGGTCCGGCGGACGCGCATGATCGAAACGAATTATATACTATTTTTTATATAAGTAAATCCTCATATCTTATTTTCTATATTTATCTCTTGCGAAATACGACTCTTCCGCCTATTCTTCTATTATGGTGCATATTACCCAAGGAGGCCATACGATGAAGACAGTAAGCGACATTCTCAAGATGAAAGGCGAAAAGGTTATCACCGTCGATTCTGATACGATCGTCGTGAATGCCCTTGTACTCATGGCTGAAAACAACATCGGTGCTGTCCTTGCCATGAATAGAGCGGGAAAAGTGGCGGGAATATTTTCAGAGAGAGACTTGGTGCGGAAGATAATCGTAAAAGGCCATAACTGCGAAACAGCTCATGTCGCCGA
>PGXP01000202.1 GCA_002839205.1 Spirochaetae bacterium HGW-Spirochaetae-9 | reverse complement strand
GAGCCGATATCCTTCCTCACCGACGCGAAGGCTTTCCCTTGGATCGTCATCCTCTCCGATATGTGGAAGGAGATGGGCTGGAGCGCCATCATCTTCCTCGCGGCCCTCATGGGCATCGACCCTTCCCTCTTCGAAGCCGCCACCGTGGAAGGCGCCAACGCATGGCAGCGCGTGCGCTACATCACACTGCCCTCGATCCGCCCCGTCATCGTGATGGTATTTCTCCTGAGGCTGGGAACCATCCTTGACGCGGGCTTCAACCAGATATTCATGCTCTATTCGCTGCCCGTGTATAGCGTGGCCGACATCATCGATACATGGATATACCGCCAGGGGCTCCTCGAATTCCGCTTCGGGCTGGCGACGGCCGTAGGTCTCTTCAAAGGAGTATTCGGTCTCATTCTCATCGTGGTTTCCAACAGGCTTATCCGCAAACACACGGATTCCGGGCTGTATTGAAGAGGTATGGAAGCATGAAAAGCAGCATCCGATTGACGAAAAGCGACAGATTTTTCCACTTCCTCGTCGATGCGAGCCTCTTCGTCATTCTCGCGATTTTCGTGATACCGATATGGAGCACGATAACCCTTTCGTTCCGTCCCAACACCTTCATCGGATCAGCCCTGGACGGCATGCTCCTGGCGCCCTGGAAATGGTCGACGGCGGCCTATGAAGCCCTCCTCGGCCACAGGGCCTTCCTGACCTCGACCTTCAACAGTTTCCGAATATTCTTCCAGGGCGTTGCCACCGCCTTATTTCTCACGGTGCCCCTCGCCTACATACTGTCGATCAAGACCCTGCCGGGACGGAAAATCCTCTACGGCATCGTCATCATTCCCTATCTTTTCAACGTAGGATTGATCCCCAACTACCTTCTCGTGGCCAAGCTCGGGCTGATGGACAAACTCGCCGCCGTCTACCTGCCGGGGGCTATCAGCGTCTACAACACCCTCATAATGAAGAGCTTCTTCGAGGGAATCCCCGAGGAACTCAAGGAATCGGCGCGCATCGACGGGGCTTCGGAAATCACTGTTCTCCTCAGGATAATCCTTCCCCTCTCCAAGCCCATACTTTTGACGATAGGCCTCTATTACGGGGTACATTTCTGGAACGATTTCTTCAACGCCATGCTCTACCTCAACGACAGCGCCCTCCAGCCCCTGCCCATTCTGCTGCGCAACATCCTGCTTTCCTCGGGCATGAACGAATATGTGGAAGTGAACGCCTTCGGCGAGGCGCCGATCGCGGCGATAAAGGCAGCCAGCGTCCTTTTGGCAGCGATTCCCATGCTCATCGCCTATCCTTTTATCCAGCGGTATTTCGTGAAGGGGACAATGCTGGGAAGCGTGAAGGGTTAAGCGGCGGCGGCCGCCTGAATCGGGTTCCATTTTGGGGTGTAGAGCCCCGTCGCGATAGATCAAGGAGGTTTCCATGAAGCGAACAATCAGGATCATGATGACGCTCATTCTCGCCCTTGCGTGCATCGGTTCGGCTTTCGCCCAGGGCGCGAAGCCGGTGACGATCGAGATGTGGTACGGAGCAGCCATCACCGAGGCGGGTCCGCCCCCCGACGACTGGGTGGTGTACAAGATTCTGCGCGAGAAATACGGGATCGAACTCAAGATCACGGCCGAGCCTTCGAACGAGAACGACCAGGACGTGAAAATACTGGCTGCCGCTGCCGCGAACCAGCTGCCCGACCTCTTCATGGTGCGCCGCGACCCCTGGCAGACCCTGATCAAGCAGGGTCTCGTGGCTCCCGTGGACGACATGTATCCCCTCATGCCCAACAGGGCCGAAAACTATTTCAATGAGGATTCCAAAGCCTTTTCGACGATTCGGGGCAAGAGCTACGGCTTCGCCTTCCCCGGCTCACTCCAGAAGAATGAGGGCCTCGTCATCAGGAAAGACTGGCTCGACAAGCTCGGCATGAAGATGCCGGCTACCCTCGAAGAGCTCTACGATGTCTGCTATGCCTTCACCTTCAAGGATCCTGATGGCAACGGCAAGAACGATACCTATGGCTACGGCGCCTTCGTCGAGCTTTTCGACCAGGAACAGTACCTCGGCCGGCGTTTCGAGCCCATCATGGCCGCCTTCGGCGTTGCGGGCACCTGGAACATGACCGAAAAGAATTTTGGCCTCAACGTGAAAAAACCCGAATTCTTCGAAGCCCTCACGTTTGTCAACAAGATGGTGGAGAACAAGGTAGTCGACCCCGACTGGCCTAGCCTCAAGAAGGATGATTTCCGCGCCGCCTGGAAACAGGGCAAGTTCGGCGTGATGCGGGAGCAGATGGCCGCCCTCGCCGCTCAGGCCAACTACGCGCCCTTCGACAAGAACTTCCCCAATGGCGAGTGGGCAGCCCTCCCTCCGCCCAAGGGTCCGAAAGGCCTCTTCGCCACCGGCATCTACGACGCCAACTACAGGATCTACGCCGTCTCCCCCAAGGCCATCAAGGCAGGGAAGAAAGAAGCGATCGCTAAATTCCTCGACTGGATGGCCACCGATGAAGGCTACAGGCTCATCGGCTGGGGTATCGAAGGCGTGAACTACTCGGTGGACGCCAACGGCGACATCACCGACAAGAATGTGCCCGCCGATACCAAGTTCTCTTCCCCCAAGGGACAGACGGTTACCCAGCTCCGCAACATGGTGTTCTACAACTCCGCCCTCGAACTCGGCGCCCGCTATCCCTACTACACCACGGCCAACGGCCGCAGGATAGGACCCATGCCCTACCTGAAGACCTTCCAGTCCTACCCCTGGGTCAACGTCACCGGCGCGGGCACCATAGCCCCCTCCCCGAACAACGCCGACCTCAAGCGCTATATCAATCAGGGCGTGCAGGAATTCGTCCTGGGCAAGACCGCGCTGACGAAGGAAAACTTCGACGCCTTCGTGGCCCAGATGGACAAGCTGGGCGCCGCGGCCTGGGAAAAAGCCGCCAGGGCGCAGATGGATGACAACGGGTACTTGAAATAAGGCCGTATAAGGCTTGAATTGACAGGCGCGGCCGGAAGCATTCCGGCCGCGCCTCCTTTACGGAAACACCATGGATAAAGCACGACACACCGAATATGGCAGGCTGCTTGCCGACCTTGCTGCGCAGGTAGTACAGCTTGGCGCGCCGCACGTCGCCGATCGCCAGGACCTCGATGTGGTCGATCTTGGGGGAGTGCACGGGGAACGTGCGCTCCACACCGACGCCGAAGGACTGCTTGCGGACCGTGAAGGTCTCGCG
>PGXP01000201.1 GCA_002839205.1 Spirochaetae bacterium HGW-Spirochaetae-9 | reverse complement strand
AAGCGTACCATCGGGAGTATCCTTTAGTTTGTAACCAGCTTTTTCCACTATAGCACGCAACTCGTCCGCACGGTGATAATTCTTGTTCCGCTTGGCCTCGATACGTTCATCAACCAAGGCTTGTATATCTTCGGGAATCGACTCGGAACCTTCCTCATCCACTTCGATTCCTTCCAATCCAAGACCTAGGATACGATCCATATCGTATAGGCAAGCCAACTTCTCATCCGCAGGAACCGAACCGTCCTTGATCAGGTTCCACATATCGGCCAATCCCCGGGGAGCGTTCAAATCATATCCCAGATGTTCGGCGAATACCCTCAGATACTCCTTGGCGGCAGCGGAAAGTGTGGTCGCACATCGAGCCGCTTCCCGTTTCAACGATTGCACCTGGCGAACCAGATTCCTTCTCGCGTTCTTCGCCGCATCCATGGATTGCCAGGAAAATACCAGCTGGGACCGGTAATGGCCGCCGAGGCAGAAGTACCGGTAGTCCATAGGATCGTACCCCTTGTCCTGCAATACCGTAAGTGTGAGGAATTCACCCTTCGATTTGGACATCTTACCCGTCTCGTTGATCAGGAATTCCCCGTGGATCCAGTATTTGACCCAACGCTTTCCGGTCGCCGCCTCGCTTTGTGCGATCTCATTGGTATGGTGCACGGGAATATGGTCGATTCCACCGCAATGGATATCGAACGACTCCCCCAGGTACTTCATGCTCATCGCCGAACATTCGATATGCCAACCAGGGTATCCCGTTCCCCAAGGGGAGTCCCAAACCATCACCTGGTTCTCGAACTTCGAATTGGTGAACCATAGGGCGAAATCCTTGGGGTTGCGCTTGTTCTCATCGACATGTATCCGGGCACCCGACATGAGTTCCTCGAGATTCAGCCTTGCCAACTCGCCGTATCTGGGAAAGGTGTCGATGCTGAAATAGACATTGCCACCCGAAACGTAGGTATGGCCTTTTGCCTCGAGCCGCTTGATCAATGAGATCATGTCTTGGATATGGTCTGTCGCGCGGCAAGCCACATGCGGACGGAGGATATGCAATGCGTCGGTATCCTGGAAAAATGCGTCGGTGTACATGCGGGCAATGGTATACACATCCCGCCCGGTTTCCTTGGACGACTTGAGCATCTTGTCTTCACCTTCGTCGGCGTCATCGGTGAGGTGGCCCACATCTGTGACGTTCATGACATGCTTGACGCCAAAACCGGCATATTCGAGCGTACGGCGGAGAACATCCTCGAACACATAGGTCCGCAGATTTCCGATATGGGCAAAATTATAGACGGTTGGTCCACAACAATACATCCTCACCACTGGCTCCTCGACCGGCTCGAAAGGTTCGATGGTACGTGTCATGGTATTGTGGAGGGAAAGGTTCATTGCGTTCTCCTATTGTTGTCGGCGACGAGGAAATGAGGTAGTATACCCTTGTGAATACCACAATACGGAATGCAGATGAAAAAATC
Organism: Spirochaetae bacterium HGW-Spirochaetae-9; assembly: GCA_002839205.1. Next base: position 1,790 of record PGXP01000201.1, on the reverse strand, counting down.
AATATCGACCAGTTGATCCACCGGAATGTAGCCCTGTCGCCCTTGAGCTCCTTCGGTACAGGAGGAGAGGCAGATTGGCTCGCGACTCCCAAGAATCTTCCGGAATTGCGGGCGATCGTTGGTTGGGCAAGGGAAAAGAACCTGCCGGTTACCATATTGGGTGGAGGATCCAATGTCCTGATCTCCGACGATGGCGTCGAGGGATTGGTCTTGCTCACTTCAGGCTTGACGTCCTACCACTTCCGGGGATCCATCTTCTGTACCCAAGCGGGACTACCGCTCGATACCGCAATCAATGTGGCGATCGAGCATTCGCTGAGCGGGCTCGAACCACTGGGAGGCCTTCCGGGTACCGTGGGTGGAGCAGTCCGGGGAAATGCGGGAGCTGGTGGTCTTTGGATCTCGGAGCTCATCGAGTGGATCGACTATCTCGATTCCGAGGGGAACCTGGCCCGGTACCATGGAATCGACAATGGATTCTCCTACAAGCATTCACCCTTTACCGGCACCAACCGGATAATCTACGAGATAGCGTTCCGCCTCGTTCCCAACAAGAATTCCTCGGACGCCCGATTGAAAAAGGAACAGAGCCGAACCGAACGGTTGGAGAGCGGACAGTTCGACTTCCCTTCCGCCGGTTGCATCTTCAAGAACCCGCGTGGAACTTCGGCAGGCAAACTCATTGACGAAGCTGGATTGAAAGGAATGGCGATCGGCGGGGCCACGGTAAGTGAAAACCATGCCAATTTCATCGTAAACAATGAAAGAAAGGCTACATCGAACGATATCTTCGAACTCAGCACCATGGTTGCCCACGAGGTGAAGAAACGCTTCGACATTGAATTGGAACGGGAGATTATCCTTTTGGGACGATGGAATATCTGACCGAGACATCGCCGTTACTGCCAAGAGCAAATTCCAACAAGCCTACCGATAGGCGTGTTTTTGCGGAAATCGCCACTTCCGCCTTCCCTGCCGTGTGGACAATTTCCGCTCTAACGGTACCGAAACCAGGTATCGACTTCTCCAAAGCATAGGTACCGTTCAAGCCCACCTTTTTCCCCACTGAGATCTCCGGTTCACACGACAGGTGCACAGCACTCACATGGCATGTGAATCTTGCGGTGAACGTATGGGATCGGGACTTTGTACCCGACCGGTTCCATCGGTATGTGCTGTCGAAGGATATCCCGCCATCCCATGAATCCGCATGGAATCCGACATCTCCCGAGACCGATAGGGTTCGCCGTTGGCTCGCCCCTGCGAATACCGTCGGTCTCCACCACTTGTCATGCAAGGACAGATTGAACTGTATCCGGGAATTTTCAAACCCGGAGACAATGGTCAACTCCTGCTGGGGCGAGTCCACGGTAGTTGTGGATACCGAGCCGACCGGTCCTGCGAATGCATCGATATCCAGCCGCTTGAATGAGAACCTCCACTGCCCTCTCTCCAATTCCAGCAGTACGACAGTACTGGAACCCAAGCCCAGCAACGTATCGTATGAAACCCGATGCAACAGGCCTGCATGCAAGGAACCCGATATCCGGGGAAGAGGACAGGTTCCTGCCCAACTCCAATATCCGACCCAACCGGTTCCAACCGGTTCGTGGAGGTACCGTACCATCCATGCGTCCCTATCTTCCGGCCGTTCGCGGACCAGGGCCAGCGCTGTACGGACGATTCCTGTTCGCAAGGGAAATTCAAACACCGCGCCGGTGACCCCTACCCGACTTGTTTCCGACAGTGGCGTTTGAAGGAACAGATGTGCGGATATCGGCAATTGTGAA
>PGXP01000200.1 GCA_002839205.1 Spirochaetae bacterium HGW-Spirochaetae-9 | reverse complement strand
GCGACGCCCTCCACGCAAAGGGTTTCCCTGTCGGGCGGATGAAAACGGGTACGCCGGCGCGAATCAAGGCTTCCAGCATCGATTTTTCAAGGCTGGAAATCCAACATGGCGACGCGAATCGGCCTTTCTTTTCCTTCCAGGAAAAAGATTACGGCCGCCCCGACCTGCCCTGCCACATCGTCTGGACGAACGCTTCTACCCATGAAGCCATCAGGGCAGGCCTGGACCGCTCTCCTCTCTACTCGGGGGCCATCACCGGCAAGGGGCCGCGTTACTGCCCATCCATAGAAGACAAGGTTGTGCGCTTTCCCGACCGCGATCGCCACCAGGTTTTTATCGAGCCCGAAGGCGAGTATACCGACGAAGTGTACCTGAACGGCCTTTCCAGTTCCCTGCCCGAAGATGTCCAGTTGGCTTTCTACAGAAGCCTCCCAGGTTTCGAAAAAGCGGAAATAGTCAGGCCTGCCTATGCCGTCGAATACGATTACCTCGCCCCCTCGGCTCTCTACGCGTCCCTCGAATCCAAACTTCTGTCCGGCCTCTTTGTCGCCGGACAGACCAATGGCACTTCGGGCTACGAGGAAGCCGCTGCCCAAGGCCTTATGGCCGGCATCAACGCGCGCCGTGCCCTGGATCGCGCGGATCCCCTTATCCTCGGCCGCCACGAAGCCTATATCGGTGTCCTCATCGACGACCTCGTCACGCTCTCCCCCGTGGAGCCCTACCGCATGTTCACAAGCCGAGCCGAGCGGAGGCTCGCCCTCAGGCAGGATTCGGCCGACCTGAGGCTTACTCCCTATGCAATGGAGATGGGGCTTGCTGATGAGGGTCGCAGTGAAGCCTTTAAAAAGCGACGCGATGGCATCGACGAGATTTCATCCTTGCTGGAAGGGCGAAAGATAGGGCAGGCCGAAATCAGAGATCAACCTGCTTTTCTTCCTCACCTTGGAGAGTCGCTCGCAACCTCTCTGCGAGATCCGCGAATAGCGGCTGTCATCGATGCCCAGCTAGACTTGAAAGCCTTCATCGTCCCTCTGCTGCCTGAAGCTGCCCGCTATCCCGATTCATGGCTCCATACGGCTACGCTCGACGCACGATACAAGGGCTACCTGGAAAAAGAGGAGAGGCTGGCGGCAAGGGTCGACCGTTCGGAGCGGCTCAGAATTCCTCATGAGTTTGATTTTATGGCTCTGCAGGGTTTATCCAGTGAATCGATCGAAAAACTGGAGGCTGTACGGCCTCTCACCCTTGGGCAGGCATCCCGCGTCCCCGGCGTACGCAGGTCGGACGCTGCGCTGCTCTATGTTGCCCTCGTTCGAGGCGCGGCGCCGGCGCCCCAATCGGGAGCGCCTAATCCTTTGCTACCTCAATGAAGCCGCAGATCGCGGAGATCTCCAGCTTGGCCTGCTCGAGGGCATCGCCATAGCTGGCCTTGAGCCCTTCGACATTTTTCTTGTAGAAAGCGGCGAATTCGGGATCTGCCATGGGGTCGAGACGTATTTCCTGGCCCATGCGAGCGGCCATCTGCCTTTCCTTTTCCTTGAGTTTCGGCGCCCACTGGCTGCGAATCGCCTGTTCGACCCGCTTTACTTCTTCCTGGTATTTGGTGAGAAAAGCCGAAATCTGCTGCATCATCGAAGCGACCTGCTTTTCCGCCGCTGTTCCCGCAGCCTTGCTTCTGCCGGGAGCAGCCGCGGCCAGAGTCCCAAGACCCGTGCCGATGACAGTTATTTTCCCTGCATCGAAATAGACGCCTGGCAGCTGGATTTGGGCGCAGAGCACATCAAAAACCGACTTCCTGAAAAGTTCGCGGTTTAAGGTATCGACACCGCTTATAGCGCTTACCAGGTTGCAGCTTTCGGGATCGTCGAGAAATTTTCCCGCCGTCCTTCGGCCTTCCATCCTTATCCTGTTCGCTTCAATCGCTATTTCGTCCACTTCGAGGTTTTTCGTACGTTCGAGAGCCAGTTCAAGGGCGCTCTTTATCAATGCCATCGCTAATCCTCCGTTCAAACTTCAAGCCCTTCATCGCCGCGGCGAAGCTGATTGCCTTGTCTCCGATACTTGCGACAATCAAGACTGCTACAGTCCATTCGATGGTGTTCTTCAGAAGCAGGGGCAGCTCGCCGGCTATCAACCCGAAAACTTCCACGCTGTAGACAAACATGATCGAAGCCACCGCCACCTTACCCATGAAGGTCGCCGTCGGTTCGATTCTGCGCTTGACAGTGATCAGTATCGCCATGAACAGTACCTGCAATCCCAGCCGCGTGAGGACGAGGACAAGGAACCATATCGGTATAAGTCTATAATAGTGAAAAACGAGGGTGAGGACAATCAAAAGGCTATAATCGCTGGCCGAATCCATCATGCGTCCGGCCTTGGTCACCTCATTGTCCTTGCGCGAGATGTAGCCGTCGAGAAAATCGGTGACGAAAATAAAGACGACGAGGATGAGGAGGGGGTACCGTATGCGGTAGTTGCGTGCGGCTACCACCAGGAAGAGGAGGGTCGGCAGGGTGCTCACCCGAACCAGGGTTATTTTATTGGCCAGGTTGATGGATGACAACTTTTCCTGTGTCGCTTCCTTGCGGAAATCATCGATGAAGACGTTCAGGAGGAGGAGGAGAAATACGTGGAAGCCCGCGCTCGTGAGGATGAATGCGGTTCCGAACGCGGCAAAAAAGCCGCCGGGAAGGGCGAACACGCAGAAAACGGCGCACTGGCAAAGAAAATAAACAATTATCGTTCGGGCGAAGCTTCGCCGGAGGCTCTGCACGCGTCGCTGTTCATCCATGGACGCTCATAGTACAACCTTGACATGGAGCCTGTCAAATCCGTATCCTGACTTCATGACGGCTGCAGACAAAGTGACACTGAGCAGGATAGTCCTCGCTCCGCTATTCTTCATATTATATAGATATCCTGTTTTGCCGGAAGTCCCAACCGTCATCGGTCTCTGGCTTCTTTTCTGGATCATCGAGATCAGCGACCTCGTCGATGGAAAGATTGCGCGATCCTCAAGCCAGGTGAGCGACTTCGGGAAGCTCTTCGATCCCTTTGCCGATGTGCTCGCCCGACTCACCTATTTTATCTGCTTCGCTTTCAGTGGGATAATGCCTCTATGGGTCTTCCTTATCATACTCTACAGGGAATACAGCATTTCCTTCCTCAGGATGATGCTGACTTCCAGGGGCATTTCGATGGGCGCGCGTCCAGGCGGCAAACTGAAAGCAGGCGTCTACATGGTGTCGGGCATGCTCTCGCTTATTCTTGTAAGCCTTCAGCGG
>PGXP01000199.1 GCA_002839205.1 Spirochaetae bacterium HGW-Spirochaetae-9 | reverse complement strand
GGGATCTTCTGCGCATGCCTGAAGCTCAGAAAACTGCGAGCCAACGCCCTGAAGGCAAGCAGAAAACCCACTTTGCGGACGCACTGAACGTAAGCCGGAAGCTCGTACCCAAGGCTCCCGTCGCGGCCAGGAACATCGATGAAAAATCGGGAGCGATAATCGTATCCTATTGACAATGACCCCTTATCCATATATATTTCGTTCTCGTCAGCAATGACACGGGGGCGTAGCGAAGCTGGTTTATCGCGCTGGCCTGTCAAGCCGGAGATCGCGGGTTCGAGCCCCGTCGCTCCCGATTCGCCTTTCTGAAGGCGATCAAACCCGTCAGTCCTGACGGGTTTTTTTCTTTTACGGGCTGTAGCGCAGGGGCTAGCGCGCCTGGTTCGGGACCAGGATGTCGGAGGTTCAAATCCTCTCAGCCCGATAGTACGAGGAGCGGTCAGCGATGGCCGCTCTTTTTTATATCCAAGGGAAAGGGACAGCGCGGCAATTGGATAAATTTTTAATTTTTACAAAATTGACAGCCGATGGGATACTGCAAGCGATGTAACATAACGTTGGGACATATAAGGGAAAATTTAAATCGAGACATAGGGGAAAGACTACAAGGAGTTCAAGCCTCACGCTTCACTGGGCTACAGAACCCCGTCAGAGTCTGCGACAATGGCGTATCTTGCTTTAAGTCTGTCAGGCTGATTTTCTAACTTGATAAGTGTCCAGATATTGGGGGACTATCATCTTTTGGAGTTCCTCCGAGGCCTCCAGCCGTGATGTGTGGTGCCAGATCTTCTCCAATGGGGCTCAGGTCGCCGTCATTAAGTCCGACTGGTACAAGACCAGGCCTATACAGGCTTTCTGATGAGATATTTGCCAATTAGACTATTTTACTACTTAGGCGTGCAGGGGCGTAGATGTATGATGAGCCCGCCAGGTATGGTCACCACAGAAAATGAATAATGTGGAGTATCCGAGAAGAAGAAGGAGCGGGTCCAACTCGGTAATTTATTAGCTGACAAGCAGGAATTTTCAAGTCGAAATTTTTCTCAGTGCCGCTTCGGTAGCTAAAAAATCCACCCGCAGGTCCCAGGAACCCATGGGCACTTCCTCCACAATCTGCGCCTCCAAGCAAAGACCACAGACAACGAGTGATCCGCCGCAAGTGGCTGACGCAGCCCTCGCCGAAGCAATAAACCGGTCGTAATAGCCCTTGCCTCTTCCCATTCTTCCGCCGCGCAGGTCGAAGGCAAGGCCAGGCACCGCAACCGCGACGCAGGATCTCCCCAGTTCCTCCAGCAAGAGCACCCGGGCTTCCTTGGGAGGCTCGGGTATGCCGAAGCGGTCCAACGGCCAACTGCCGTAGTCGACTGGAAGAGGAATAAATTCCAGGAAGTCGCCCTTTTCTTCGGAAAAGCCCATTCTGGGCACTGCGACCACTTTCCCTTCTTTAAGGCTCTTTTCTATAAGGCTGGCAGTCTGCACTTCTTCCCGCATGGACAGGAAGGCAAGGACAATATCTGCAGTTTTGTATTCAGTAAGGGCCATGAAGTTACCGACTGCCTGGATGCTCAGCCTGTCCCTGGACTCCCCGTCCATTGACGTGAGGATCGCTTTTGCGGTTTTTCGCAGTTCTATCTTGGCGCTTTCAAGCTCGGCGTTTTGCATAACGGCAGTATAGCAGATGGGGGACTCTGACCGGGAGTCCTGGGACAATGCAGATACATCATCGTCAAAATAGATAAGTTTTTACTGTTTAAAAATAATCGACGGGTGGGATACTGTATGCAGCATGACGTTGGGAAAAACATTAAGAAAAACACCTTACTGGTTATTGCATCGGTTACATCCGATTCTAATACAACCTCGGCCCAATTTTTTCCTTTGTACGAACTGTGGTTTACAACATCGTCTGTCACTGGAAGCATTGATTTTCCAGAAAAATCGCTGGGGATTTGGCTTTATTCTGGCGGTCGTTCCCCCAGCGGTGCTAACATCGGCTCATTCTCAAATGCTGGCGTAACCTGGAATTTATTTAATGGCGGAACCATCATTACCTATGTGGCGTCATCACGATGTCTTCGCCGGCTTCAGGATATGGTCAGGCGGAACGGGACTCGCGAGCAGCAATTTCAGCGTAGATGTGGAGTAACCAGCGAGAATTAAGCTAGAGCTTATCACGAAGTCATCTAAAATCAGCTCTCTCGTACGATGAGATCCTCCCATGTTTCGCGGCGTACGGAGAGGCGGTGGCTGCCGGCGCGCGTCATCACGACGGCGGGGCGAGGCAGCCTGTTGTAGTTCGAGGCCATGGAGTGGTTGTAGGCGCCCGTAGAGAAGACGGCGAGGATGTCGCCGGGCTGGGGATCAGGGAGGTCGATGTCGCGGATGAGGATGTCGCCCGTTTCGCAGCATTTGCCGACGATGGTGACGGTGGCTGCGTCGGAGCGCGCCGGTTCAGCCTTGTTGGCGCAGAGGGCGTGATATTTCGCCTCGTAGAGCGCAGGGCGGATGTTGTCGGCCATGCCGCCATCGACGCCCACATAGGTGCGGATGCCAGGTATCGTCTTGACGGAATTGACGGTATACAGCGTGATGCCCGCTTCGCCGATGATCCAGCGGCCAGGCTCAATGGTGACGCGAGGCATCCTGATGCCGGCTTCACTCGCGGCGTTTTTCACGAGATCCATCATCGGATCGAGGAAATAGCCGATGCCTGGTTCGGGATCGCCCGGCAGGTAGCGAATGCCGAAGCCGCCGCCGAGGTTGAGCTCGGGCGTCGAATAGCCATAAGCGTTCTTGACGTCCTTGATGAGCGTAAGGGCGATTTTCAGTGCGGCGAGGTGGGAGAAATTGTCGCTGAGCTGCGAGCCTATGTGGAAGTGAAAGCCGCGGAAGTCGACATGCGGGGCGTCGAGAATGGCGCGCATGTAGAGATCGCGCACCGATGGATCGAGGGGGATGCCGAATTTTGAATCGAGGCTTCCCGTTGAGATGAAACGGTGGGTGTGGCTGTCGACGCCCGGCGTTATGCGATAGAGTACGCGCACGGTCCTATCGTGGATAGCGGCGAGGCGCGATAGTTCGCGTATCTCGAAGAGGTTGTCGGAGACAATGCGCCCAACATCGCTCCTGACGGCGTAGTCGAGCTCGTCGGCCGACTTGGCATTGCCGTGGAAGATGATGTTCTCGGGAGGAACGCCGGCCTTGAGTGCCGCGAAAAGCTCTCCGCCGGAGACGACATCGACGCCCAGGCCTTCGGAGGCGACGATCCTGCACATATCGAGGGTCTGAAATGCCTT
>PGXP01000198.1 GCA_002839205.1 Spirochaetae bacterium HGW-Spirochaetae-9 | reverse complement strand
TCAATGAGTACGCCGATATATGCTTCGTTTCTTCCAAGAATCAAAGGCGGCTCCCCATCGAGTTTGCGGCGCGCATTGATGCCCGCCATGAGCCCCTGGGCAGCTGCTTCCTCGTATCCTGAAGTTCCATTTGTCTGGCCCGCGATAAAAAGCCCTTCGACAAGTTTCGATTCAAGGGAAGCATAGAGCGCCGCCGGGTCGAGATAGTCATATTCCACGGCATAGGCAGGGCGGACAATGACAGCATGTTCCAGACCTGGAATACTGTGATAGAAGCGTTCCTGCACATCTTCGGGCAAGGAGCTCGAAAGACCGTTGAGATACATTTCATCTGTTGAGAGGCCTTCTGGCTCGATGAATACCTGGTGCCGCTCTCTGTCAGGAAAGCGGACCACCTTGTCTTCAATAGATGGACAGTAGCGCGGCCCTTTGCCCGTGATCACTCCAGAAAAAAGCGGAGACCGATCGAGACCTGCGCGAATCGCTTCGTGTGTATTCTGATTTGTGTAGACAATGTAGCATGGCACATCGGGCCGATTGTAATCCTGTTCAAGAAAAGAGAAAAAAATCTTGCGCGGATCGCTGTACTGGGCTTCGAGTTTGGAAAAATCGATGCTGTCGCGCTTTATGCGAGCGGGAGTGCCAGTTTTCATTCTTCCGACAGGGAAACCTTTTGCGCGCAGCGCTGTACCAAGTCCGATAGCTGCGGGTTCGCCCAGGCGGCCGCCAGAGCCACTCCACAGGCCGATAAAAAGCTTGGCTTCCATGAATGTTCCCGTTGTGAGCACGACCACTTTGGCGCTGATTTCGTTTCCGCGCTCGGTGCGCACGCCTTCGATATGCCGGCTTGAAGGGGCGCTTGCTGTACCAGCAGCGCTAACCGCATAGCCCGCGCGTGCTCCGCTGCTTCCCTCCGAAACAATGATATCGGTGACGGTATCCATAAAAATTGTGAGGTTAGGCTGCGCTTCGAGGGTTTGGCGCGCAAGGGACGCATAGAGCGCCTTGTCGGATTGGGCGCGTGGAGCCTGAACCGCAGCTCCGCGGGACTGGTTCAACATGCGCACCTGGATTGCTGTGGCATCTGCAAGAATGCCCATCTGTCCGCCAAGCGCATCAACTTCGCGCACAAGGTTGCCTTTGGAAAGACCGCCGATCGCAGGATTGCAGGACATGCGGCCGATAGTATCGGGGTTCTGTGTAATGAACAGCGTCTTGGTGCCTAGCCGGGCCAGTGCCAGGGCAGCTTCGATGCCCGCATGCCCTCCTCCGATTACAATTGCTTCAAAATCAGCCATTGCATGCCTCATTTTCCCAGACAAAACGTACTGAATACCCGCTCGAGCACTTCATCCGCAGCGATGTCGCCTGTAATCTCCCCTATGGCTTCTGCAGCTTCCCGTATATGCAGGGCGACAAGATCGAGACCTGCTCCTGCGGTGTACGCTTCGAGCGCCTGGGAGAGCGCCAGGTCGCTTTGCTTCAGAAGGCCAGCCTGCCGTTCACTTGCGATGCGGATCTGCCGCTCAAGAGTTCCGGCCTTTTGCGTTGTTCTTGCATATGAACGAAGCCTGTCTATCACGATATTTTCGAATTCTCCGAAAGAGCGGACGTCTTTTGCACTGAGCGCAATCCACCCCTCAGGAGCAGGTAGACAGCGCGAGAGATCTGCCTTGTTCCAAAGAAGGAGAGCCTCCGGATGCTTGGCTGCAAATTCCCGGTCTTCATCGTTGAGCCCTGCAACTCCATCGACAAGGTATAAAATCACATCGGCGCGTTCCAAAAGCGACTGCGACCTTCGCACCCCTTCCGCTTCTATCATATTTTGAGAACTGCGCAGGCCCGCGGTATCGACAAGACGAACTGCAAATTCGCCAATCGAAATCCATGTTTCGATCCAGTCCCTTGTTGTGCCAGGTTCGGGGCTCACAATGGCCCGCTCTTCCCGCGCAAAGAGATTGAAAAGACTCGATTTGCCTGCATTCGGCCTGCCTGCAATCACCACAAGGAACCCTTCTTGACGCAGACGCCCGCCAGGATAGCTCTGGATGAGCACTGAGAGCGCATCGCGCGCATGATGCATGATTTCAAGCCAGCGGCTGGATTCCTCAGGGCCTTCATCTTCGGGATAGTCGAGTTTTGCATTGATATCCGCGAGCAGATCGACCATCAAATCGCGTATTTCGCCAAGCTTTCGGGAAAGCGCACCGGAAAGGCGCTGTAATGCGTCGTGTCGCGCTGCTTCGCACGATGCATGGGTAAGCTCGTTGATTGCCTCCGCGCGCACAAGGTCTGTTTTGCCTTGCACGAAAGCGCGGAAAGAGAATTCACCATGAAGAGCGGGTGAAAAGCCTTGCGCATAGAGCACATCGAGAATCCGCTCCACAACAGCCGGCGAACCGTGACTCATAATTTCCACCGCATTTTCGCCCGTAAATGAATGAGGCGCACGAAATACGAGTGCGATCACTTCGTCGATATACTCGCCGGAGGACGGGTCGATGAACCATCCATAGACAGCCTGGTAGCCCTGCGCATCGAGCAGTGCCTGGCGGTTTGAAAAACAATGTGCAACCAGCTCAATCGCATTCGCACCAGCGGTTCGCACCACTGCAAGAGCGGAGCGGCCTTCCGGCGTTGCGAGCGCTGCAATCGGCGTATTACGATCAAAATAGCTTCGAGGCATACGCCAGTACGATATCGCCACAGCTGCATTCCATCAATTCCCTCGATAGTGCTCCCAACCTTGTGCCAGAGTTGAAGTAAGCATTCGCGTTCTCGCGTCTACCTCTATGAGAAGACTCACCACTCTCTGAGGTAGATGCCGATGCAATCCTTCCCTTTCTGTCCGAATCCTCACTGTGTCTGGCACAGTGAGGCTCCCGCCATTGCGTGGGCAAAGCCCAAGGGCTTCTATACCACCAAGGCATTTGGCCGCGTCCAACGCTACCAGTGTACCGCCTGCCACAGGACCTTCTCTGCCCAAACCTTCTCGTTAGCCTACTATGTGAAGCGGCCAGTAGCCTTACCCGACATCGTCGCCCGCCTTGTAAGCGGCGAAAGCCTCAGAGCCATGAGCCGCAACCTCGCAGTCTCCCTCAACCTCCTGTCCAATCGCATCGATCGGCTTACCCGCCAGGCAATCGCCCTGCATGCCCAGTGCCTTGCATCCCGAGCGGGGTATGACGATATCTGTATCGATGGCTTTGTCTCCTTCGATACTTCCCAGTATTTCCCGAGCGAAATCCCCATCGCCATCACTGCCCATTCCCAGTTCATCCTCGACTTCAGCCATGCCAGCCGCCGCAGGTCGGGCACCATGACG
>PGXP01000197.1 GCA_002839205.1 Spirochaetae bacterium HGW-Spirochaetae-9 | reverse complement strand
ACCGTAACCGGGAAGAAGTTCACCTTGCCGATAAAATCGGCGACGAAGCGGCTGGCCGGCCGGGAATACACCTCGAAGGGACTGCCCACCTGCATCACGAGCCCCTTCTCCATCACGACGATCCTGTCCGACACCGTCATGGCTTCGGCCTGGTCGTGGGTGACATAGATGCTCGTTATCCCGAAGGTCTGCTGCACGCGCCTGATCTCCACGCGCATGGTTTCGCGCAGCTTGGCGTCGAGGTTGGAGAGCGGCTCGTCGAAAAGCAGCACGCGAGGCCTGTTCACCACGGCCCGCGCGAGGGCGACGCGCTGCTGCTGGCCGCCCGATAACTGGTCCGGCCGGCGCTTGCCCAGCTCGGTGATGCCCATCACGTCCATCACCTTCGCCGTCTCTTCCCTGATTTCAGCCTTGGGTCTGCCTTTCAGCTCCAGGCCGAATCCCACATTCTGCTCCACCGACATATGGGGAAAAATCGCGTAACTCTGGAACACCATCGTCGTGTCGCGCTTGTTGGGAGGCACATCGTTCACCATCTCGCCCGAAATCCATATCTCCCCGCTCGTGGGAATCTCGAATCCCGCCACCATGCGCAGGGTCGTCGTCTTGCCGCAGCCCGAAGGACCGAGGAGGGTGATGAACTCGCCCTCGCGTATCTCGAGGTTCATGTCCCTGACGGCCAGCATGATGCCGCCCGATCGCTCCGGATCGGGGAATTCCTTGTTAATGCCGACGAGTCGCACGCTCATGCATTCTCCTTCAGAAATGAAGCATGTTGCCGCCGAAACGGCCATACTGGGCTTTCAAAATCAGGCGGATGAGGCTTATCGCCACGCCGACGATGAGGACGAGAATCACGCTGTAGGCTGCCGCGGCACCCAGGTTGCCCGATTCCACCTGGGACATGATGTGCACCGTCATCAGGTTCCATCGCGATGACACGAGGAAGATGGCGGCGCTCACCGCCGTCATCGCCCGCACGAAGGCAAAGACGAGGCCGGAGAAAAAGGCCGGAACGATCATCGGCAGGGTGATTTTCGTGAAAGTGCGCCGCGCGTCGGCGCCCAGGTCGACGGCCGCTTCCTCGATCGAAGGATCGATCTGCTGGAGGATGGCGGTGCCCGACTCTATGCCGACGGGAATGTACCTGAACACGAAGTTGAGAAGGAGAATGGACAAGGTGCCGGTGAGGGCGAGCGGCTTGTGATTGAAGGCGAGAATGTAGCCTATGCCGATGACGGTGCCCGGCACGGCGAAGGAAAGAATGCTCATCGCGCCGATGAGCTTCTTGCCGGGCACCCTCGTGCGCACGACGAGAAAGGCTATCACCATTCCGAAGAGGCCCGCTATCGGGGTCGCGATGCCCGCTATCATCAGGGTGTCGCGCACCGCCTTGAAGCCGACGCCGAAGACAAACTTGTAGTGGTCGAAGGTGAGATGGTGATCATAGCCCCATACCTTGGCGAGGGAGCCAAGGAGAATGGAGAAGTAGATAAGCCCGATGAGAAGGGCGATGACAAGGCAAAAGGCGAATAACGTCATCCGGGCGCCCGGGCTCACGATCTTGCCCGAGGAAGCCTGTGGCTTGCCCGTCACCGTCGTGTACTTTTTCCTTCTCACCATAGCGCGCTGGAAATAGAAGGCGATGAGGGAAGGCGCGAGAAGGAATACCGAGATCGCCGCGCCCTTGGGAAGGTCGTACATGCCGACTATCTGCAGATAGGCCTGCACCGACAGCACGGGAAATTTGCTTCCCGCGAGGATGAGGGGATTTCCGAAATCGGCCAACGTTTCTACGAATAGAAGGAGGATCGAGCTCGCGATGCCCGGGAAGGCAAGAGGGAGGGTCACGCGTCGAAAAACCTTGAAGCGCGAACCACCGAGGTTGAGCGCCGCGTCCTCGAGGACGGGATTCATCCCCTCCAGCACCCCTTTCAGCGTCATGTAAGCGACGGGGAAGAAGGTGACGACCTGGGCCAAAAAAAGCCCATTGAAGCCGTAGATCGGGAAATTCTGGATCTTCAGGAGATTCCAGGTCACGAGGCCGTTGTTGCCGAAGAGCATGATGATGGCGAGGGCGCCGATGAAGGGCGGCGACACTATCGGGATGATGGCGATGATGTTGAAGAATTTCTTGAGGGGCACGTTCGCCCTCGTCACCGCGAAGGCGAAGGCGAAGCCCACGAGGGTTCCGACAAGGGCGGTGAGGGCGCTCATCATGAGGCTGTTCCAGAAGGCCTTGCGCAGGTAGGCCGACTTCAGCACTTCCCCATAGATGGCCGTCGAAAAGCCTGAGTCTGTTTTCAGGCTCTGCAGGACGACGCTCAGGATGGGATAGACCACGAAGACGATGAGCGACACCATGGTGAGAATTGATATGATCAGCAACAAAGGATCGCGGGCGATCCGCTTCAGGTCGCCGAAGGCCCGCGAGGAGGAAGATTTTCCCACGGTTTCAGTCTGCCGTCATTTTACGGAGAGCACTTCCTGGACCCATTTCTCCACCAGGCGTTTTTTATTGTTGGCCGCCCAGATGGGATCGACGTCGATCGTCTTCAGGGATTCGAATTCGGGCATGCCCTTGCCGAGCTTGGCGCCTGCCAGCACAGGATAGAAGTAGGTCTGCTTCTCGGTGTACACGTTCTGGCCCTTCACGGTCTCAAGCCAGTCCACAAGAGCCTGGGCTGATTCGAGGTTTTTGGCTCCCTTGAGGATGGAGACGGCCGGAGCCTCAAACCAGACGCCTTCCTTCGGGAAGACGACGTCGACGGGGAAGCCCTTTTCGATAGCCTCGAAATAGCCGGGGCTGAACTGGAGAGCGACGGCGCACTGCCCAACCTGGACGGCCTTGGAGGGAGCCGTGCCGGAGGAAGTGTAGGTCTGGACGTTCGGAGCCAGCTTTTTCATGTAGTCGTAGGCTTTTTCCTCGCCCATCAGGACGACGAGGGAAGCGATGATATTGTAGGCCGTGCCCGAGGACTGGGGAGAGGGCATCTGGATCTGGCCCTTGTAGGCGGGGTCGAGGAGGTCCGCCCAGGACTTCGGCATCGAGGCGCCGGAGCGGGCCAGGATGTCCTTGTTGATGGCGAACGCCATCGGGTTCATGTAGAAGCTGCGCCAGTATCCTTCGGGATCCTTGAACGCCGGCTGAAGGCTGGCGAGGTTCCCGCCCGTATGCGGGATCGTCAAGCCGTCCTTCTTCGCGACGATATGGTTCTCGCTCGGAGCGCCGAGCCATACGTCAGCCTGCGGATTGGCGGATTCCGCCTTGATCCTCGCAAGCGCGGGGCCCGAGGACAGCTGGACGAACTGGGCAGTGATGCCTGTCTCGGCGGTAAAGGCGTCCAG
>PGXP01000196.1 GCA_002839205.1 Spirochaetae bacterium HGW-Spirochaetae-9 | reverse complement strand
TGATGACTGCGTTGCCCGCTTCCCTCTCGTCGGTTCCGCAAATCATGCAGTCCAAGCGCCGCGATGAAAGCGGCAGCTGGTATTCGAGCATTATCCCATGGTCGTGTAGGCCGGTGTGCTGGAATACATCCTTGACGCACCGCAGAGAGTTCGTCCAGGACATTTTTTCCGCAGGCGAAGGATTGTAGCCGTAGTAGTTGAAGAAAGCCGTTGAAAGCTCGCTGGAAATCCTATTCTGGGTAGTGTCCTCGATGAAATGATCAATATGCCCATTGTAGAGCTCCATTTTAATACTCCGTATATTTCTTGCTCGATCCTCTCGCCTGGTCGGTTGGGTATTTGCTTTCGTTTTTTTTCATTTTTTTTTCGAACGTCGACACAATATCAATATCCAAGTCGTGGCACATTAAAAGCACCCAATACAGAACATCGGCCAATTCTTCCCCTATATCGTCCTTATTGCTATTAACGTATGTTTTAGATTCCTCTTCCGACTTCCATTGGAAATGCTCCAGCACCTCCGTCGCCTCCAGCACCAGCGACAAAGCCATATCCTTTGGCTTATGAAACCTTTTCCATTCCCTCTCGTCTCTAAACCTCACAATCCGTTCAACTAATCGCTCAATTTCGCCATGCTTCATATTTTCCATAAATACCGATTATAATAAATCACTCCCCACCCCAAGTCCACCGCGAACACCCAATTCATTCAATGATGATAAAATAATAGTGCAGCTATATTCCCTGCGAGATACGATTATGCTTTAAGGGACATTTTACCGTGTACCGATTTTATGTTATGCGATGAAATCTTACTCATGCAGGTATTGGGAATCAGAAAACTTCATTATTCATTGAAGTCATGAGTGCGGTAAGCATAAAAACATCTTCCTCTTCTCCCGTAAACTCCTGCTTCTTCCTGTTATCGTGTCTACATTTCTTATCGAATTACCCGCAAAAAAAGGCTGCCCAGGGCACCCCCGGATAGCCTCAAAATTAAACTTAAACCTTTGCCGAATAACGTTACTGGATCAGCAAGGGCGCCTCGGGCGCGATCTCATCCTCGATGACGGGCGAATCGCCACCGAACTGCATGCTCTGGCGGGGGCCGGCGTCGGGCGCCGAAGCCTGCTCCTGCTGGATGGTGAAGTTCTCCACATAGGGACTGATCTTGGCCACCAGCTTGGGAACCGAGAGGAGGACCATGTCCTGGGCGAGCGGCACCGTGAAAGTATCCTCGATGATGCTTCCGTCCTCGAACAGCTCCACCTTGATTTTGTGCTTCTGCCCCGTGACGATGGCCTTGTCCCTGTCGCCGGGGTAGTACTCGTAAGCTTCCTGCTTGTCGATCTGGACCGTCATGCCATCGATGGCCATGTAGGAACCATCCTTCGCGTCCTTGTTGTCGATGAGAATGGTATGGCTCTTGCCGATGAAAAGCATCAGGACAATCAAACCCAGATAGACAGCGACCAGTATCGAACGCACGATCGATTTTCGACTGCCGAACAGCTTCCTCATATCGCCTTCCCTCCCTTGCCCTTACCGTCGCCGGCAGGGGAGCCGCCCGTCCGGATTAGCGTGCGCGCGTCGCTCGCCGCCTTGCGCGATTTCCACGCGTACAGGACGAGGGAGAGCGCGATGACCCCGTAGCCGATGAACTGGCGGAAATACTCGCCAATCATGGCCGAACCGAAAAGATTCTGCCCCGCGAGCGGCGACACGATGAACATCGCGTGGAGGAGGACGACTCCGATGAACACGTTGGCGATGCTGGCATGGGTGACCGAGGCCCCTCCAACGAGGATGGCCGCTACCGCAAAGAATCCCGTCTGGTCGTGGGCATTGTAGGTAGCCAGATTGCCCATGTTCTGGAGGAAAATGATCTGGCCTGCGCAGGCGAGAGCCGTCGAAATGATGATGGCGATGATGCGCGTCTTCTCGACCGGAATGCCGGCCGCGTCGGCCACGCCCATGTCCTGACCCACAGCCCTCATGTCCTGGCCCAGCTTCGTCTTCTTGAACCAGATGATGAAGATACAAAGGAGAGCGATCACGATGATGGTGACTCCGGGGATGAGGAAAGGCCCCAGTTTGATCATGAGGATGTTGTCCAGCGACTGCCGCACCGTCTCGAGATTGAGCGTGTTGCGTATGCCGTAACCGCGCGAGAGGAGGATGGCCGCGTTTCGTATGGGAACGATGGATCCCATCATGTAGAGCACGAAGAACTGATAGATGCCGTTGATGAAGAAGGCGAGAATGTAGCCCGTCACCATCTCGCGACCCTTGGCCTTGTTCATCACCGAACCGCAGACCCAGCCGAGGAGGACGGAGATCGGGAGCCCGATGAGAAGGGCAAAGACGAGGCCCTGCCAGCCCGCAACGCCCCAATCCACCGCGAAGATCAGGCCTATCTGGCCCGCCATGGCGCCCAGGGTCATGCCGAAGTTGAGCCCCATGCCCGCGAAGATCGGCAGGAGAAGGGCTATGACGAGGAAGGAGTTCCTGCCCAGGCGGGTGATCACTTCCTGGACGATGTAGGTGATCGAGAGACCCGAGGGAGCTATGGAAGCCAGGGTCAGCACCACAAAGATGAGGACGACGGCATTTTCCGACAGGAATTTCGTGAATTTTTTCTGGGCGCTCATTTGGCCACCTTCATCTTGCGCGTGAGCGCGTACAGGATCATGCCATTCGAGACTATCATCCTGATCACTTCGGACATGTCGGTCTGGAGCACCGAATTGATGACGGAAGGCGTCATCGTGAGAAGGCCCTGGAAAAGGAAGGTTCCCACCAGGACATTGACCATCGAAGCCTTGTTGATGTTCGCCCCTCCTATGAGAATGGCGGCGACGGCGGGGAATACCATGGGGGTCGGGGCCGTATAGAGCTGTATGAAGCCAAAGCTCTGTTGGTACACGATGATGCCCACGGCGCCCAGGAAAGTGGAGATCATCACCGAGATCGTGCGCATCTTGTCGACGCTTACACCTGAAGCCCGCGCGAAATCGGGGTTGGAGCCCACCGCCGTCATGGCCGTGCCCGTCTTGGTTCGGAGGAAGACCCACATGCAGAAGGCGCAGAATCCCACGAAGAGGAGGAGGCCGGTGGGGAAGACGAAGAAGCGCCCTATCCTTATGGCGAGAAAATCGTTGAGGATCTTGAGCCAGTAGCCTTCCACCGTGATGGTGGTGCGCAGGCCCTTGCCCGCGAAGCTCCAGACCATTGTCGGGCTGTTGAAGGGAAGAACGAGCCACATGATGCACATCAGCATGACAAAGGAAAAGCCGACGTACATGGCGATCGTCATTTCCTCGCCCTTGACCTTGTTGAGGAGCTTTCCGTAG
>PGXP01000195.1 GCA_002839205.1 Spirochaetae bacterium HGW-Spirochaetae-9 | reverse complement strand
ATCAAGGCAACGGAGACGACACCAGCAACTACAGCGAAATAGGTCGAGAACCACGTTATCTTATCCATGATGCACACTCCTTCAAATGGATTTTGTCTACACCTGGAATCTACCGCTTTATAAATATTTAATCAAGGGGTATACATCAAATTTATATAAAAATTTTTATGTATAGGTTAATATTTTTAATAATATCTGATGATACCATCAGTATAGATAGCATAGAATATGACTCTATATATATTTATCGATTCCCACCTTCCATGGAGATGAAGCGGCAGGCGTGTCCTGGGGAGGCATTTCTGCAATGAACTTCAAATATGTCGTGCTTATAAACTTGCATAAATGTTGGTTATGGGGCAAAGTAGAGCGGCCCGTTGAAACGTTAAGGAGATTCCGGAGCTCGAAGTGCCGTCGTGCAGCATGCATGGGCGCTTGATTTGGGAAATCCCTAATTCTTCGATGGGCTGAAAAATTATCCGTCCCGGTTTGGGGATACCAGGAGGTTGCTGCATGCAAGATGAGCAGAATACCAAAAATCCTTTCGCATCCGAGTTGTGCGATTATGTGCAAGACCGCAAGACGTTCTATTGCATGCCTGGCCATAAGCAAGGCAAGGGCGCCCCTGCGTTTTTAAAGAAGGTCTGGGGAGAGAAGGTATTCTCCTATGATATTACGGAAGTCAGCAGAAGCGACGTATTAGCCTACCCGAAGAAGGAACTCATGCACGCGCAGCAGCGTTCGGCGGAAATCATGGGCGCGGAGCGCACCTGGTTCCTGGTGAACGGCTCGTCCGTTGGTATCCACGCGATTCTTGGTGCGATTGTCAAACCAGGAGAAAAGGTGCTGGTGCATAGGGAATGCCACAAGGCGGTCCTCATGGGGTTGGTATTCTCCGGGGCTGTACCCATATACCTCGAACCGGTTCCGAACCTGCCCGAATATGCCTATGGTTCGGTCGATTTGCAGAAGGTTGAGGAACTGCTTGAAAAGCACGACATCAAGCTGGTGCTGGTGACTTCGCCGAACTACTACGGCATCAGCCTCGACGTCGCGGCGATCGCCAAGATCTGCCATGAGCACGATGTGCTGCTGTTTGTCGACGAAGCCCACGGAACACACTTCACCTTCCATGAGAATTTCCCGATGCAGGCATTGCGTGCGGGAGCCGATTACGTGGTGCAGTCGATGCACAAGACCCTGGGGGGATTGTACCAGACAGCGCTGTTGCATTCGGCGGGAACCTCGGAATTCTTCGACGAGCGGGTCGACCACATGCTCTCCATGCTCCAAAGCACCTCCCCCAGCGCACTCTTCCTCATGAGCATCGACGCTGCGTTGGAAGAAGTCCACCAGAAGGGAGAGGAGTTGTATGGCGGATTGATCGAAATGTTGGAAGCCCTCCGCGGACAGTTGAACACCAGCAAGTTCGGGGTGGTTGTTCCTCCCGAAGGTGTCCTTTCGGCAGGTAACTTCTCAGGCTTCGATCCGTGCAAAATCATATTCCGCAGCATTTCCATGGATGAGGTCAACCTGATCCATATCAAGGAAGCTCTATCGGATTCCTACGGCATCGAGATCGAACTTGCCGGTGAAGACCACATGTTGTTGACACTTTCCATGGCGGATGCCGTGGACCTGGAACGGACAAAGAAGAACCTGATCCACTTTGCCAAGACGATCGACAAGCTTTTTTCAGATGGCGTCGGATATGTCGAGGAACAGGATGAATTCGTCGACCACCGGGAATTGCCGATCTTCGAATTGACTCCCCGCGACGCCTTTTATGCCAAAAAGCGGGTACAGCAGATTTCGGAGGCCGAACACTTGATCTCGGCAAGCATGGTATGCATCTACCCACCGGGGTATCCCCTGATCATTCCGGGGGAACGTATCCATGAAGCTGCGATCCACAAGATCTACCATGACTTTGCCAAAGGCTTCACCATCATCGGCATCACCGAGGATGCCGGCGAGCTGTTCATCGATGTCATCGAAGAACCCGTAACATAGGCACCCGATTCCCCGCGCACATCCCATCGGACCGCACGTCCCACCGGGCTGCACATCCAAACGGCAAGACATATAAACAAGCCAGTCCAGATAACTACTACCTGGACTGGCGACACGTGCAAGAAACGTAAACCGGATTCTAGAGGAAGCCCTTCTCCTTGAGGTATGCATCCGCGACCTCACGTGGGGACTGCCCTTCCACCGCGATACGGCTATTGAGCAACTGCAAGGTCTCGAGATCCAGACTCTTGAACACCGGTTCGAGCAGAGTGGCAATCTCGGGATTCCCTTCCAGAACCTCGGAACGGACTATCGGGGCGGGAGCATACACGGGCTGGATGTTGCGGGTATCGGTCAAGACCTTCAACCCCAACGCCGCAAGTTGCCCGTCGGTGCCGTACGCCATGGCGGCGTTCACGTTCTCCTGGCCAGAGGCGGCTGCCTGCTCGGTGAGTGTGGTGTTTCCTCCAGCGAAGACAAGCAACTGGCTGTCATCGAGCGAGAATCCGTAGCCCGCTTCGAAACTGGGAAGCGCCGCTTCACTCGACACGAATTCCTCGCTGGCGGCAAGTTTGAATTTTCCACCCGCGTTGACATAGGCGGCAAGGTCATCCAACGTTTCCAACGAAGCCGAGCGGGCCAGGTCGTTGCGCACCGAAATCGCCCAGGTGTTGTTGGCCGGGGCCGGAGTCAGCCAAACAATACCGTTCGCCGCCAAATCCAACTGGGCCGCCTTCTTATATCCTGCCTGGAAATCCTTCCACACATCGGCTTCCGTCTCACCCGAGAAGAAATAGTAGGCGTTGCCGGTATATTCGGGATAGATATCGATTTCACCGGCAATGATCGCCGAGCGGACAATCGGTGTCGAACCGGTCTGGGTCTTGTCTATCACCGAAAACCCTCCGTCCTCCAACACCAGCACAATCATGGTGCCCAACAGCGCACCCTCGGTATCGATTTTCGACCCAACTGTGATTTCTGGACGGTCGACGCTCTCGACACTTCCCCTTGCGAATACCGGAACCGACAGGATTGCCAGCACCAGAATAAAAAGAACTACTTTTCGTGTGAACAGTCTCATACATGTACCTCCGTATGAAGATCCTGGAACATCCATGGAATCAATTCCGCCACTGTGGGATGCGCAATGACGGTATCCTGGATACTTTGGTAGCGAAGTCCCGCCTGCATGGCGAGGGAGAGCATCCCGATAATCTCATCCCCCCCCACACCAAACACGGCAGCCCCGAGAATCGTATCGTCACGCTGGTCGACCAGTATCTTGATACGACCTTTCGTCTCACTCTTTTCCTTTGCCCTACTGATCGTGGACATCTCCTTGGTGGAAACCAG
>PGXP01000194.1:3415-5566 GCA_002839205.1 Spirochaetae bacterium HGW-Spirochaetae-9 | reverse complement strand
CGGCTGGGGCTGTCGTGCGCGACGGTGTCTACAGTTACGAGGTTGGGGCTACCGACCTGGCCGGGAACTCTGCCAGCGCCCGCATAAACGGCATCACGGTCGACGGCACAAAACCCAAGGTCTACGTCACCGCCTCCGATACGGGTATGTCGCCCAACGGCGATGGTATCCGCGATGAGGTTTCCTTCACTATTGTCGTCGAGAAGAGGGAAGGCATCGAGTCCTGGAGATTCTCCCTTGTGGACAAGCAGGGCGCCGAAAAGAGCTTCTTTGGCGGTTCGGGCTCTGAAGTGCCCGCCCGTCTTGTGTGGGACGGCCGCGATCTGCAGGGCTCCGTCGTCCAGGGCGAATACATCGGCAAGCTGGTGGTCAGCTATACGAAAGGCGACATTGCACAGGCATCGAGCCCCAGCGTACTTGTCGATGTCGATCCGCCCTCGGTGAGCATCAGCGTCAACCCGGAATACTTCAGCCCCGATGCCGACGGCACGGATGATGTGCTGACCTTCGGTGTGGATGTGGATGCAGCGGCCGGAATCGTGGACTGGAAGCTGGAAGTGTTTGAGACGGCTATTGTCGAATCGAGCAACCCCAACGCCGTCAGTTCGGAACGTCTTTTCGCCGAATGGAGCGGGAAAGGCAAACCGCCCGTCAAGATCACCTGGGATGGAAAATCATCGCGCGCCGAGCTGGTGGAATCGGCCACCGATTATCACTTCAGATTCGTTGCGAGGGATGCTCTGGGCAACAGCACAACGGTATCCGGCTTCATCGCTGTCGATGTCCTCGTGATCCGCGATGGCGACAGGCTCAAGATAAAGGTGCCCTCCATCGTCTTCAGGGCCAATTATCCCGATTTCGTCGGGCTTTCCCCCGACATAGTGGCGCGCAACGAGAAGGTTGTGGCCAGGATTGCCCAGATACTGAACAAGTTTCCCGACTACAGGATCCGTATCGAAGGCCACGCCAACAATGTGGGCAAGATGCTCGGGTATTCGCCTTCGAGAATCGAAAGCGAAGAGACGAAGGAATTGATACCGCTTTCTACGGGCAGGGCTGAACTCGTGAGGACTATGCTTATACAGAACAGCGTCGATGCGCGAAGGTTGAGCGTCGAAGGCTTGGGTTCGAGCGAGCCCGTTGTGAGTTTCCTGGATGTAGAGAACAGGTGGAAGAACAGGCGCGTGGAGTTCGTCCTCATTAAGAACCGCTGATCGAGGCACGAGCACAGCAAAAATAAAGGGGAACCGCCATTTTCGGCGGTTCCCCTTTTTATGCCTATAGCGTCAAGCTCACTCCATTTTAAAAGGCGGCGTCGCTATGTCCTCCGGCTTATCGGCGTTGATGAGGCGATTGGCGAGATCCTTTTCCTTGAAAAGATGAGCGATCTCGCCGAGGAAGGCGAGATGCTCTTCAGGGCTTTCTTTTTCTGGAACGAATATGACGATGATCACCTTCACGGGCTTTTCGAGAAGAGAAATTCTAAAACCCTGTCGGTGAGAGCCGAGACAGACGATCGGGGTTTCAATGCCTTCTACCCTGTCGTGAATGAGGACAACGCCCTTCTGTATCTCTATAGGTTGACGTTGGACGATTTCAGTAAATTTTGCGCCGAGCCTTCCCGAAAGTTTCCTGTCGAAGGGAAATGCTGACGATACAAGTTCAAAGATTCCGTCGGCAATCGCGCCATGCTTCATGTCAACCCGGATATTTCCGCGTGACAGGGCATTGCCGAGAATATCAGGGAACGGGTGTGGTTTTGAGGGAAGAACGTTGGCGTTCTCCATCTTCATATCTTCTCGGCTCTCGGTTGAATTGGCCAAATAGATCATGAGAAGGTTGGACTCAGGAAACTCTTCGCCTATGCGGTGGGGAAGGCGTTCAATCGCTGGATGCCAGGAAGGTTCAGAGGGGCGCGCGCTGAAGAGCGTAAATAGTTTAGTTCCCGAAGGCAGCTGCCTGATTGTTTTTGACGTGTCTTTCCAGGATTCCACTTCTATAGTCTGCACCTGTGCTTCATAGCCGCCTGTCTTGAGGGCTCGTGCCAGCCTTGAGCCCTGTCCGGTAAGGGTGAGAATGTGAAGCTTAGCCTGGCTTTTTCTGGCTATGGCGTTGAGCGCCATTGCGGCACGAGAAAAACCTTCGTGGCGG
>PGXP01000194.1:0-3391 GCA_002839205.1 Spirochaetae bacterium HGW-Spirochaetae-9 | reverse complement strand
GGCGGTCGCAGAAAGACGGCAAAAATGCGACGATATGCGATGCAGTAAATGGCGCGACTGTACGGGGGACGAGTACCATTTGGTTGCCGCCGTTGACAATCTGGTCGATGATTGAGCCGAAAAAAGCATTCGCGAGCCTGGGTGGCCTATTCCAGCCTATGATGATTGTGTCCGCTCCATGTTCAGCTGCGCTGTCGAGGATGCCCTGTGCAACATTCACCTCGACGCGCGAGATGGGGATGACGGATATCTGGGAAGAGGCGCCCTGCATGATGGCGGCCGCGAGCATGGATTCGGCATGCTGCCGTGATTCATCGCCTGATTCGGTTTCGGAGATGATCGCCAGGGGAAACAAAGGCGAGCCCGACTCCTGCCGGTGAAGCGCGATACCCAGCTCCATGAGGTTATGGGCGCTGCCGGGCTTGGAAAGTGCCACCATGATGCGCTCGCCGGCTGTCGATGGATGCCGAGGTTCCCGGGTTTTCTCCTGCAGTATCGAAGAACCGGAGTTGCGAGCGGCCAGCGATGAGGCCATGCTGGACAGGATGACAAGGATGATAGCTCCATTGACGAGGGGTTGATCGAAGTGGCCTGTGCTTCCGGCAACCGAGGCTATAGCCAGAGAAAAAGCCGCGAAGGTGGAGGAAAAACCGAAGAGGAGACCGCTGTCTGCTCTGGAATAACCCAGAAACTTGCCGGCCATGAAAGCTGCGAGGAGTTTTGAACCCAGCCCGCAGAGGGCTGAACCCGCGACAAGAGCGACAGCCATGGGGAGGGAAGGTATCTGGGAAAAATCGGCTGAGGCGCCAATGAAGACGAGAAGGAAGGGGAGGAAGAGAGAATCACCGAGAAGATCGATCCGGGATGCGATCGATTTGGATGAGGAAAAGGCTGGCGCGATGAGAAAGCCCGCGAAGAATGCCCCTATATAGCCCGGCACCCCGGCGAAAAGTCCGAGGGTGGCACTTGCGAAAAGCAGGAAAAGGATGAAAACGGCATCGATGCTTCCCTGAGCCCTCGTCTTTCTGATGACAATTGAAGCGAGGCGGGGCAGGATGAGATAGAGACCAGCAAAGTACGCCGCGGCGAGGCCCAGCGTCTTGAGAGCAGGTATGATCCCGCCTTCGGGAAATACGATTCCGGCGAGAAAAATGACTATAGCGACGAGTATTCTTGAAATGCCCGCTCCGCCGCGCGCTACTTCGGCCGATTCCCTGCTCAACAATTCGCTGTGCAGGATCGGCTGTAAGACGAGCGATCCTGATGATGCAAGGAAAGCGCCGAGGAGAAGGGCAGAGATGATTTTCTGGCCAAAGAGGGCAAGGCCGAAAGCGATGCCGAATAAAAAGGGGATGAAGAAGGTAAGAAGGCCGAAGACGATGACAGGCTTTGCTCTTTTTTTTAAAATTCCTACGTTGACTTCGGTGCCGGCAGAGAAGAAAACATAGATCAGTCCCAAGGAGCCAACGAATTGAATCAGTATAGCGGGTTCAAGAATGCCCAGGACCTGAGGACCCAAAATAATGCCGATCAAGGTCATGGAAGCGACGACCGGTACGCCCAGGGAATCCGAAAGATAGGGAGCGACGACGGCTATGGCCATTATCACGGCGAATATGCCTGCGGGCTCGTTCATCGAATTCATATAGTTGCAGTGTAAATGGACCAGCGCGGGAACGCAAGAAGATTCATCTTGGAAAAGTGCGGCGTGGAACGTGCGACTTCAGAAATCGCCCACGAAAAGAACCTCGGGTTCCAGGCTGAAGCCAAAGGCGGAAAAGGTCATGCCCATGGATTTTTCGATGAGGGCACGCATGTCGGCTGCCGTCGCCTTGCCTTCGTTGACGAAAATATTGGCATGCCAGGTTGAGACGGCTGCGTCTCCAATCCTCATCCCCTTC
The DNA here is from genome assembly GCA_002839205.1 of Spirochaetae bacterium HGW-Spirochaetae-9. Next base: position 1,490 of record PGXP01000194.1, on the reverse strand, counting down.
AGGCCAAGGCTGTCGAGAATGGCACCGGTCGGCCTCCCGAATCCCCTGTTGTTCTTGAAGACAGAGCCTGCGGACGGCAAGCGGTAGTGGCCCTTCGCCATCCTGTCGAGTTTTCGCGAACGCATTGTTCCGGCGATATTCTCGGCATGCCCACGGACGAGGTTGAATTGGGCGCCAGTGATGATGCATCCTTCCCATACGCCTCCCGGCTGGAACGGCGATTTTTTGTATGCCCATTGGCCGGGCTCGGGATGAACAGTTGCCACCTCTCCCGAGGGGGAGACGATCGCGATGGAATCGATTGAGTCCGAAAAATCCTTATCGTAACAGCGGGCATTCATGTAGATGGCACCGCCCAGGCTTCCTGGCATGCCGTAGAAATTTTCGATGCCTTCGAATTCCTGGGAAAGGGCTTCCTCGCAGAGCCTGTCGACGCTGAGGCCGGCTCCTGCCACGATCGTTTTTTGTGAATGCTGTGCCCCTGCCAATCCGGACAGGTCCAGAACGGCTCCCCTTATTCCCTTGTCGCCTACTAGAATGTTGGCACCGCCGCCGAGTATAAAGCGGGGGATGCCTTCGGCCGCGAGAAAAGCGACAACCCGGCCGAGTTCGACCGTCGAGCGGGGCCTGATAAAAATATCTGCTGGTCCGCCGATCCGAAAGGTGGTGTGCGGGGCCATTGGTTCATTGAAGAGCATTCTTCCTTGCTCTATATTGATTTTTTTAGCGATATGCCATAGGTTTTTCATGGTCTGCAGCAATAGTGATCATTGAGCGGCCGAATTGCAAGCCCGCCGCCGGAGGTTTCCCGATGCCCGCAATCAAGTTTTTCAATTCGATGGGTCGCACCATGCAGGAGTTCAAGCCACTCCAGCCTGGGAGGGTAGGCTTTTATGGCTGTGGCCCAACCGTCTACAATTACGCGCACATTGGGAATCTTCGCACCTACATCTTCGAAGATATCCTCGTTCGAACCCTGCGACGCTTCGGCTATGAAGTGACTCATGTGATGAATGTTACCGATGTCGGCCATCTTTCGGGCGATGATGATACTGGCGAGGACAAGATGGTGAAAACGGCGAAGGAGCGCGGGGAATCCGTTCTTCAGATCGCCAGATTTTACACCGAAGCCTTTTTTGCCGATACGGATCGCCTTGGCATAGAGCGCCCCACCGTTGTGTGCAAGGCGACGGAGCATGTAGGGGACATGATCGATCTCATAAGGCGCATCGAGGCCAAGGGCTTCACCTATATGGCCGGGGGCAATCTCTACTTCGACGTGACGAAATTTCCGAGCTACGGCGAACTGGCAAATCTGCGCATGGGGGATTTGAAGGCTGGCGCACGTATCGAGGTGGACGAAAACAAGAAAAATCCCTACGATTTTGTGCTTTGGTTCACGAAATCGAAATTCGAGAATCAGGCTCTCACCTGGGACAGCCCCTGGGGCAGGGGCTATCCTGGCTGGCACATAGAGTGTTCGGCCATGA
>PGXP01000193.1:6749-9172 GCA_002839205.1 Spirochaetae bacterium HGW-Spirochaetae-9 | reverse complement strand
CCCTGGTTGATGCTGATCTTCATGGTCATCATGCCAAGAGGGGTTTCTTGAGCGCTATCGCTGCGGATACTTTTTCGGTGACGGGTACTGGAATGCCAAGCTCCCTGCTCAGCCTCAGGATTGAACCGCTGAAAAGATCCCTCTCGTCGGGTCTGTCCTTGAGTTCCATATCCCGCTGGAAGGATGCGCGAGTGCCAGCGGGGAACTTCGAGGCCTTCGTTATTGTATCCTCGATGACGCTGGGCGACAGGGCTATGCCCTTCGCGCGGCCCAGGGCGACGATTTCGCCCATGAGGGTCCTTGTTTTTTCGAGATGCTCGGGGGAGGAAAACACTTCGCCGAAGGTCCATCCCGTTTCAGCGGTCACGAGGCCAAAGGACGCGATGAAAATGTATTTGTTCCAGATTTCGAGGAAGGGATCGTCCTTCCAGCCGTACTTGATGCCGGCCGCGTCGAAGAGGGCAAGGATGCTCCTGTTCTCTTCGGTCCGGGCCGGATCGCGCCCGAGGAAGATCGTGCTCAAGGGGCCTCGCTGCACCACGTGGCCGGGGCTTTCGACAAAGGTGGAGATGTAGACGCCGGCGGGATGGAGGTAGCCTTTTTTTATGACAGCCCTGATGCGTTCAAAGATGTCCACTCCATTGAGGAGGGGGATGATGACGGTGGAATCGGTGACTCTGTCCTTGAGCTGCTCGAGAACATTGACCAGGTCATAACCCTTCACGGCGATGAGGCAGTAATCGAGCAGGGGCAAGTCGGCGATGCGGTCGGTGGCCATCGTAGGATGGCAGGTGATCTTTCCTTCCTCACTTTCCAGGATGAGACCCTTGGCATTGATAGCCTCCAACTGCTTTCCGCGGGCGATAAAGTAAACCTTCGCGCCCTGAGTGCCCTGAAGCAGCTTCGTGAGTTTACCGCCGAAGAAGCCGCCTATGCCGCCGATGCCGATGATAGCTATGTTCATGATTGTCACTCCTTTCTCCGGCGATTATACTGTCCGAAAGGATATATATGAAGACAGCAGCCTCAGTTCTCTACGCCGACGCCCTCCTTCTCCTCACCGCCGCTATCTGGGGTTTTGCCTTCGTCGCGCAGAGGGTGGGCATGGACGCCATGGGGCCCTTCGCTTTCAACGCCGTGCGCTATGCTGTCGGCGCCATCGTCCTTCTGCCCCTGATCCGCTATCGCAGACGCAACGCCCTGCGCTTCGGCGCATCCTCTGCCGCCCCGGCTGCCGCAGGCTTTCGCCGCCTCTTGCCCTTTGCCTTCGCGGGTGGAGCGATGTTCATCGGGGCGAGCCTCCAGCAGCTGGGCATCGTCACCACCACGGCGGGCAACGCCGCCTTCGTGACAAGCCTCTACGTCGTCATCGTTCCACTCATCGGATCCTTTTTCGGCCGCAAAACAGGCCTGAAGGACTACCTTGCCGCCCTCATCGCCGTGGCCGGCCTCTATATCATCACCGTGGGTTTTGGCTCTGGGTTCTCTGTGGCGCCCGGCGACCTCCTCGTCCTCGCAGGCTCTCTCTTCTGGGCCCTCCATATCATCGTCATCGGCCGATTTGCCTCCAGCGTGGACTCCGTCGAACTCTCGGCGGGCCAGTTCGCCGTCTGCGGCATCCTCAGCCTTGCGGCCGCCCTCATCTTCGAACCCCAGCCTTTCCAGGGAACCCTCCGCGCGGCCATCCCTATCCTCTACGGCGGCGTCTTTTCCTGCGGCGTAGCCTTTACTCTCCAGATCGTCGCCCAGCGGCACGCGCCGCCCGCCCATGCCTCCATCATCCTCGCCATGGAAGGCCTTTTCGGCGCCATAGGCGGCGTCCTCCTTCTGGGCGAGGCGGCCACTCTCCGCCTCCTGGCGGGCGGCGCCCTCATGCTCGGGGCGGCCATCCTTTCCCAGATGCAGCTTCCAGGGCACAAGGGGATTCATGCCTAAACTATCGATAAACAACCCTAGTCCTTGTTGACATAAATGCCCTGACCGGTATGATATGACAGTGCTCGACATGGTCAGCCGGATATTTCGCGCAAGAGGAGTGAATTTATGATAGGAACAACCGAGATAATCGTGATTGTCGTGGTGATCATGGTGCTCTTTGGCGCCAGCGCCATCCCCAAGTTTGCCCGTTCGCTGGGTGAAGCCAAGAAGGAATTCACGAAGGGGATAAAAGAGGGCGAATCTGCTTCCGATGCTTCGGGAAAGGATGACGGCAAGAAAGACTCCAAGTCCTGATTCTCCTCAAACATGAAAAAAATGGCGCATCAGGATAAAAACCCGGGCAAGGTGATGCCCCTCATCGAGCACATACGTGAGCTCCGTACTATCATTCTCATTTCGATGAGCGCCTTCGTACTGTGCACCATCGCGGCCTTCGTGTTTTCGGAAAAAATAATCGGCCTTTTCACCCGGCAGTTCAACGCGGT
>PGXP01000193.1:0-6722 GCA_002839205.1 Spirochaetae bacterium HGW-Spirochaetae-9 | reverse complement strand
ATCCAGCGCGGTAGAGAGCAAGCTCGTGGTGACGACGATCATCGAAGGTTTCGCCTCGCAGATCAAGATCGCCGTCCTGTCCGGCCTCATCCTTTCTTCCCCCGTCCATGTTTTCAATCTTCTGCGCTTTATCTTTCCGGGAATGGAAAAGCGTCAACGTAGGGTTATCCTGTGGTTCCTGACGGCCAGCCTCGTTCTCATAACCCTGGGTGCCTACATAGCGTATTTCCGGATCGTTCCCCTCGCTATCGGCTTTCTGACAAATCCATATTTTATACCCAAGAACGTCGGCTACCTGCTCAACTACCAGACCAATATCTTCTATGTTTTTTCCTTCATCCTATGGTCCATACTTGCCCTCCAGCTGCCGCTTGTGATGGAAATTCTTCTCATGATGAACATCCTCAAGCGAAAGGCTGTCTTCAGGGCATCGCGCTTTGTCATCGTGGGGATATTTCTCATCTCCGCCATCATCACGCCCCCGGATTTCATCAGCCAGCTGGGCGTTGCCCTGCCGCTTATGGCCCTCTATTTTCTGGCAATCCTCATCGCCAAAATATTCAAATTCGGAGAAGCCTGATGTTTGGCATAGGCTTTTCCGAATTTGCCCTGATCGCGCTGGTCTGCGTCATTTTCATCAAGCCGGACGATCTGCCTGCCTTTTTCCGTAAGCTGGGGAAGCTCTTTTTGCAGGCCAAGAAGGCATATAAAGAGGTGACAGCGGTAAAGGATGACTTCATGAGGGAAATGGACATCGCCGCTGCGCTTCAGGATGCCGAAAAGGATAAGGAAAAAGCCAAGGCTGCGGAGGTCAAAGATGTACCGGCGGCAGAGGCAGCGCAGAACGACAGTGTAGAGGCTGAAGGGCAGAGCGTCGCGGCTGATGGGGACTGAGACGACTCAGCCCCCGCTTGGATTCAGAACCGCGGCATCACTCTTTGTGGCACTCGTTACAGTGTGCCAGCGTTTCGGCGTGATGGCAGGAATAGCAGTAATTAACATTCGGCTTCCGGGCATTCTCCGATGGCTCATAAGGTATGGCATGGGGGTCGTGGCAGTCGCCGCAGCTCACCAAAGTCTTCGAGTCGTGCGGTACGTACACATGGGGATTTGCCACCTCATCCCATTCCGTCACATAGCCCTCCGTCATCGACTGGAGCTTTTCGAAGGGGCCATGGCATTTCAGGCAATACTCGGGATCGCTTACATCAGCCTCTTCCGAAGCGGCCGAAACTGCGTCCGTGGCTGATTCATCGACGGTTTCGCTCGTAGCGGCGCTTGTGGCGTCAGCCTGGGCGAGGACGAAAGGTATCATTCTACCGGGATTCGTTCCAGCCCCTACGCGGTTTATTGCCGCTGCCGGCCCCGTGGACAGTGTCTGGGCACGGGCAAGGGTCGCAGAATCGATCAAGGATGTTTCGGTGCTGGTGGCATAGCCGAACATGGCCGCTGAAGCCGAAACGGCGATGACGATCACGCCGATACGTATCGTTTTTGGATCAAATGACATCTATACGTACTCCCAAAGGTAAAAGATGCGGCAGCGGGCATCGGGGCTCGCTGCCGTCATTCATCATGAAGCGATTACAACGTCAGACGGGCTCTTTGGCAGCCTCGCCTCCGGCGATGTAGCCCTGGGCAAAGCAGCGGGCAAGGCCGTGCTGGCTGCAGCCAGCCGCGGATTCGCCGCCGCAGTAGAGGCCGGGGATAACCTGGCCTTCCAAATCCATAACCTGGGCTTTCATGTTGATTCTCAAGCCCGCATAGGTATCGTGGACGGTGATGGTGGCCCAGGCCGCGTAGAAGGGGCCTGCTTCGATCTTGTACAGGGGCTTGGGTTTGCCGAAGGCTTCGTCCACGCCCATTTCCACTGCCTTGTTGTATTCAGCCACCGTCGCCTCGAGGTTGGCCGCCGGCATCTTCACTTTCGTGAAGGGACAGGCTTCGATCTTGGCGGCGAGCTCGGCGAGGGTGGGCGCGCTGAAGAAGTACTCGGGGTTGGTGGTTTCTGCATTGATAACCCATTTTTCTCGTGTCACCGCCGCTGAGTCGAAGATAGCCCACTGGGGACCTGCTCCGAAATCGGGGGCCGTGGATCCTTCGTTCATGGCCAGGGCTGCGTCGGGATAGTTCATGGGCCTGTACTTGATGTTCTGCGCGTTGCGCCAGTCGCCATGGACGTATGGCTTGAAGAAACCTTCGGTGGTGCCGTTCGGATAGCCGTCTTCCATCTCGTTGTAGAAGCGCTTGCCTACCTGATTGACAATGATAGCATCCTGCCAGTTGCGGACACTGAGACCTGAGGCTTTAACCTTCGGGAAGATCGGGGATTCCTTCTTCCAGCCGACATAATTGGTACGTGTTCCAATTATGGGGCGCTTGCGGAGGGCGCCGTTCCTGTCGAGAGTCTGGTTCGCGGTGCCCCAAAGGGTGGCGCCGATAGCCATGGCAGCGAGTTCGCCCGAAGCGTCCTGGGGTGAGTATTCTCCGCCGGCCAATGGCATTTCTTCGGTGAGGCGGGGATCGAACATCCTGCGGAAGTTGATATGGCCCGTGCTGCCGCCCGTTCCGATGATGACGGATTTTTTTGCCTTGATCGTCACCGAGGGGAGGTTGAGGCCGATATTCCCGTCGGATCTGAAGCTCTTCAAGGGCTCCTTGCTGCCGGGAAGGATGGTGGGTGTGTAGCTGGCTTCGATGCCGAGCACCCTGCCGGAATCGGGCTGCTCCCTATAGATGGTGTTCATGTGATAGTTGAGGAGGAATTTGACGCCCTTCTTCCTCGCGCTGTCTTCCAAGGCGCGCATGAGGGCTGTGCCACCCGCGCCCGCGGGGCTTTCGGCGCTCTGTCCCTTTGTCCACACGGTGTGGTGTTCGCGCTTGGCGGATATGCCCACGGCGTGGCCGCCCGAATTGTCGGGAGCCTTGTCAACGAAAGGCACGCCGTTCGCGAGGAGGAACTCGAAGGCCGGTGCGGAATTGTCGGCCAGAGCGCGCTGCACTGCCCTGTCGTTATAGCGGTACTCGGGCATGCCGTTCACTTCGACCACTGACCAGTCGGTGAGATCCTTGAAATAGGTATCGGGATCATCCGCGATGCCGTACTTTTTCTGGAAACTCGTGCCGCCACCCAGGGGGACGTTGCCGCCTGAAATGATGGCATGTCCGCCTATGTCGTAGTTGGTTTCGACCACGATGACCGAAGCGCCTGCTTCGACGGCCCTGATCGCCGCCGTGATTCCCACCGCGCCCGCGCCGAGGACCACGACGTCGGCGTCGAGATCCCACTTTTTGGGAAGATTGGCTGGCGCCGGCTTCGGCCACGAGTGGCTGTACGAGGGTGGTGCCTGCTATAACTGCCACTCCGGTTCCGACCAGCTTCACGAATTCTTTTCGGCTGATCCCTGCTTTCTCATTTTCCTTCATCTGTCCTCCCTTTTGGGCGGTAGCCCATTGTGTGGAATATTCCTCTATACCTGTATTTTTATGCTTCCAAGGTGCCAATATGTCCTGCTCTTCGATTGTATTGCGCAAGCGAATATAAGCCAGCAGCATCGTAAAAGCTGAATACAGAGTAGTATGACACTATATGTTTGTCAACAAATTTATCAATATAATTTTAGCCAATGTGGCCTGGGGCATGCCCTGCTGGGTCGTTCCCCTCGCGACCTTTCCGGAAGGATACCTGGGAAATCCCGGACAGCCCCTGCCCCTCCTCGCCACGGTCGGGAAAAAACCCGACATGGGCAAGAGCTGCCTCCGCTTTGCAGATACATCACGCATCCCCTATGAACTCATCGGCGAACTCGCATCATGGATCACCGTGGACGAGTGCATTCGATTGTTCGATTTTATTTGACAAAACGCTTACCCTGGAGAATACTGTATCAAACTGGTTAACCAATTATGTAAACCAGGGAGGTACAGATTCTCCATGCCGAGCCAAGTACAGCCGAAAGCCCCCGCCCACATTGGCCCCGAACTTGCGGTGCTCAATTATCTGCGTGGGCAGATAGTGTCGGGGCACATAAAGGCCGGGGCCAAGCTCCCTTCCGAGCGGGCTCTTTGCGACACGCTGCATGTCAGCCGCGGCTATGTCCGGAAGGCCCTGGCCAAGCTGGATCATTATGGCTTGATCGAGACGCTTCCCCAGCGGGGCACTATCGTCGCAGGCCTGGGGAGCAAGGCTATATCGGGGCTTATCGCCAGCATAGGGAGCCTGGACGAAGCCTTCGATCCCGCCAGCCTGTTCGAGATACGAGCCCTTCTCGAAACTTTCGCCGCGCGCCGCGCCGCGGAGAGGGCAAACCAGGACGACCTGACCGAGATCCTCAAATGGCATTCGGAATTCCGCGTGAAGACCGGAGAAGGTTTGCGGGCTCTCGAGGAAGATCATCTCTTCCATCTGGCCATCGCCAAAGCCAGCGCCAATCCCGTCTGCCTCTCTCTCATCAGCTATATCACGCCGCAGATTATTGCACTCAACGCCCCTTTCGCCGAAAGCGACCCGGACAGATTCCGGCGCAGCTTCGACGAGCACGACGCGATAGTCCACAGAATCCTTGAGCAGGATGCCGACGGAGCGGCGGCGGCGATGCAACTCCACATGGATGAGGCCTGGCAGCGACGCTTGCCTGGCACGGCTCCGAAGTCGGCAGGCCGCCACTGAAGAGGTGAATATACTGAATTCCGGCAGATTGATATGTTCAGATTTTATATTTCAAGGAGGTTCGGAAAAATGAAAAGAATGGCAATGGCAGTTATCGCAATGGCGATGCTGTTCACCTTCGCGGTTTCGGCCGCGGACAAGCCCGTGACGGTGACTCACTGGTACTGGGCCGACAATCCCAAGTACTCCACCACGATGCAGCAGATGGCGGCCGACTTCAACGCCACGAACGGCAAGAACATCACCGTTGTGGCACAGGAATATCCCTGGGACGGCGGCGGTTACAGCCAGACCCTCTTCAGGGCGGTGATGGGCGGCGGCGGACCGGATACCTCGTCTTTCAAGTTGACCTCGACGCCTCTCTTTACGGCCTCAAGCCTTCTCGCCAACCTGGACGGATTCCTGGCCGGGTGGAAGGACAAGGACCAGATCGAAGCCAGCCTCTACGACACCATGAGGCTCGCCAGCGGGACGAAGAACGTCTATGTGATGCCCTGGAACACCCAGGTTCTCTACCTGTACTACAGGCCCTCGATGTTCAAGAAAGTCGGCATCTCGGTTCCGAAGAACTATGCAGAGTTCCTCGAAGCCTGTAAAAAACTGACGCAGGACACCAATGGCGACGGAAAGACCGACGTCTATGGCTTTGGCATGCGCGGCGCCAAGGGCGGACAGGAGCCCTGGGGTTCCTTCATCTGGGCGCGCGGCGGAAACTTCGCCGACATGACCACCCCGCAGGCCATCCAGGGCATGCAGGACTACGTCGACCTCTTCAAGAAGGGCTACGCTCCCCCCACAGCCCCGATGGACGGTTTCAACGAGATCATCGCCAACTTCAAGTCGGGCAAGACGGCCATGACCGTCCACCATATCGGCTCCTCGGCTGGCATGATCGAGACCTTCGGCGACGATGTCGCGGCCTTCCCCTTCCCTGGCGACGTAGGCAAATGGACATCGATGGGCGACACCGAGAACGTGATGCTCAAGTCCGCCAAGGACAAGGAAGCGGCCTTCGAATGGCTCGCCTACCTGGCGACGGGCAAGGGCCAGGAAACCTGGTGCACCGTGACCGGCAACGTTCCCGTCTCCCGGTCGGTCAAGCAGCTTCCCTTCTTCCAGAACAACAGGTTCATGAAGGTATCGATCGAGGGCGCCCCCTTCGCCGGCATCCTCCCCATACTGGACACTACCACCGAGTGGATCAACAACGTGTGGCCGAACACCGTTTCGGCTGCCCTCCTTGGCAAGATCACGGCCGCCGAGGCCATGAAGCAGCTCCAGGCGGGACTCTACAGGTAACATAAGGAGTGTGAGCTGCCTCGGGGGCACTGGCTTCCGGGGCAGCCGCACTTTTGCCTTCAGGAGATTTCTCAGGTGATCCAGCGGAAGACCAACATCTGGCCTTATCTTCTCATCGCGCCTGCCCTCATCGTCGTCCTGACCGTGGTATTCATACCCGTACTCGACGCGATCGGGATGAGCTTCCGAAGCTATGACCTCACGAGGCCGAGCCGCAATGGCTTTGTCGGCCTCAAGAACTATGTGGCGATATTCGCAGACCCGCTCTTCTGGCAGGCCCTGTGGAAGACCATCGTATGGGTCAGCGTCGGCGTCGGCTTCCAGTTCGTGTTCGGCTTCATTCTCGCCCTGCTTCTGAACAGGCGCTTCCCGGGCCGCGGCCTCGTGCGTTCCCTGAGCCTCATCCCATGGGTGACGCCCGGTGTCCTCATCGGCCTCATGTGGCGCTGGATTTTTGACGGCAACTATGGCGTTCTCAACGACATCCTTCTTAAACTTGGCATGATCCAGGATAAAGTCCCCTTCCTTGCCCAGGAAGCGACTGCCTTTCCGGCGGTGATCCTCACCATAATCTGGCAGGGCATTCCCTTTTTCGCCCTCATGCTCCTGGCGGGCCTCCAGGGCATACCCGATGAGCTCTACGACTCCGCCGACGTCGATGGGGCTAACGGCATCCAGAAATTTTTCCTCGTCACGATACCTTCGCTGCGGAGCGTTATTTTCGTCACCACCCTGCTCCGCATCATATGGGTCG
>PGXP01000192.1 GCA_002839205.1 Spirochaetae bacterium HGW-Spirochaetae-9 | reverse complement strand
ATCGTGATGTATAAGCGCAGTGGGCGCCATCATCCCAACCGGATCTCCATTCTGTGGACGGTCGGCTGCGCGATCATGAGCTTTGTGGGCGCGGGTTTTCTGGGCTTTGCCCATACGATTCCGCAGGTCAATATCTACACCCACGGCACCCTGGTGACCGCCATGCACGGCCATCTGGCCTTCTGGGGTGCCTATGCCATGATCGTAATGGCGATCATGACCTATGCCCTGCCGGAAATGACCGGGCGCAAACTCTGGAACAGCTTGACCGGTCAGTTGGCCTTCTGGCTCTCGAACATCGGCATGACGGCGATGACGGTGGCCTTTGGGATTGCCGGCGTGGCCCAGGTCTATCTCGAACGCAAGATGGGCCTGGACTTTTTGCTGGTGCAGACTGAGTTGCAGGTTCACTTTGTCGGCCTCTTGCTGGCGGCGCTGGTGTTCCTCGCTGGCATTACTCTGTTTATTGTGGAGTTCATCCGCTACGGCCTGCCGAGCTCTGAAATCCACAATATGTCCGACAGTGAGGGGGTAGACCATGTCTCAGCTCAAGCCCTGCCCGCCTGAGGCCCCGCTGGCTGATGACACGCCGCTGCCGTTTTACCGGCCAGTGGGCCGGGAGATCGAGGTCTTTGAGCATGCTTGGCGGCGGCGGCTGCCGCTGCTGCTCAAAGGCCCCACCGGCACGGGTAAGTCCCGCTTTGTCGAGCATATGGCGGCCAAGTTAGGGCGGGAGCTGATCACCGTCAGCTGTCACGAAGAGACCTCCGCCGTCGATCTGCTGGGTCGCTATTTGGTCCAGGGGGCCGAAACGCTCTGGCAGGACGGCCCCCTGACCCGGGCCGTGCGCAGTGGTGCGATTCTCTACCTCGACGAGATTGCCGAAGCCCGGCCCGATACGATCGTGGTGCTGCACTCGCTGACGGATCATCGCCGCAGCCTCTACCTCGACCGGCGCAACGAGAGCCTGAGCGCACCGCCGGAGTTTATGCTGGTGGCCTCCTTCAATCCGGGCTATCAGCGCGGCATCAAAGAACTCAAGCCCTCAACGCGCCAGCGATTTTTGGGCCTGAGCTTTGACTATCCGGCTGCGGCCCTTGAAGCTGAGATCGTGATGGCCGAAAGCGGTGCCAGCCGGCCCCAGGCCGAAAAACTGGTGGCCTTTGCCGCCAAGGTGCGCAAGCTGGTCGAGCTGGGTCTGAGCGAGACGGTCTCGACCCGCCTGCTGGTGGATGCCGCTCAGCTGATTGCCGACGGCCTGCCGGTGCGGCTGGCCTGTGAAGTCGGCATTATTGAGCCTTTGACGGATGAAGCCGATACCCGGGCCGCCCTGCGCGATCTGGTGGCGATGATGTTTTGAACCCGAAGCGGTGCCGTCAAGCTTGACGGCACCGGCTTCCCTGCCCGAGTTTTGAATCTAGGGAGAACGAGCGTATGGAATGGCAACAACGGGTATTTCGCGCTGCCTGGCACTGGATCAGCGGCGTTAAGCCTTCACAGAAAGCACATCAGCAGGTCGATGCCGTGCTGCTCGACGAGATCCGCGGGCGGCTGACGCTGTTTGCGCGGCTGCTCAGTGGCGAGCCGCTTGAGCTGCTGCGGGCCGAGCACGAAGGTGGCTGGTGCGGCCATCTTTTGTATCTTCCCGCCTGCTTTGGTCTGGGTGAGAGCCGGCAAGAAAACCTCGAGTTCTATCTCTACAGGGTCTGTTATCTGACGCTCCAGCGCCGTCTGGGTCAGAACTGGCCAGAACCCGGCAGCTACTCGCTGGAAATGTCGCGGCTGCAGGCCCGCGGGGCCGCCCCGGAGCTCTTACCGTTGCTGTTTCAGGAGTTCCCCAGTAGCGAAGATATTTACCGTCGCCTGTTGCTGCGGATCGAGCGCAATGCCCTGTATAGCGACGATGCCTGGCTGCCCTGGGGGCATTGGATGGCGCCTCATGTGGCCAGCGACAAGGCGGTGCGCGCGCCACATCCGGCCGCGGCTGAGTCTGGCGAAAGCAGCGAGCCTGAAACCACCCTGGAAGCCCCCGCCCGCGAACAGGTCGAGGTGATCGAGGCTGACCGCGAAGCGATTCAAAAATACACCCTCCAGCATTATTTTGAAAAAGTCGAGACCATCGAAGAGTTTCAGGGCAGCTGGCGCGAAACCGACGGCAGCGATGACCTGAGTGAGCATGCCGAAGCCATGCAGGAAATGGACCTGCGCCAGGTGGTGCGCAGCGACGACCCGGTGCATTCGGTATTTCAGACAGAGTTTTTGCCCGGGGCTGGCACACCCGAAAGCCGCGATCGGGTCGCCGAAGGCTATTTTCTCAGCTATGCGGAATGGGATGTTGGCAAAAAAACTTACCGCCCCGACTGGTGCCGGGTCTACCCAGCGAGGGGCCAGTGCCGTGACGCCGACTATGTTCAACAGACCCTGCGCCAGCATCGCGGCACCCTGATGCGTCTGCGTCAGCGCTTCAGCTTGCTCTACAACCAACTCGAACAGGTCCGGCGCCAGCTCAGTGGCGAAGACCTCGACCTCGACGCTCTGATCGCAAACTACGCCGACGCCCGGGCCGGCTGCCCGCCCGATGAGCGGGTCTATCTGAGCCAGCGGCGCACCCGGCGCGACACCTCGATACTGCTGCTGATGGACCTGAGTCTGTCGACGGATGGCTATACTGGTGGTCAGCGCATCCTCGACGTCGAAAAACAGGCCGTGATTCTGTTTGCCGAGCTGTTGAGCGAATTTGGGGATCGTTTTCAGATCGATGGCTTCAGCTCGCGCACGCGCCATCACTGTGACTATGTCACGCTCAAGGGCTTTGAAGAGCCCTGGCGGCGCGCGGCGGGCCGGATTGGCGCCGCCGAGCCGGTGGGCTATACCCGGATTGGGCCGGCCCTGCGCCACGCAACGGCGCTGCTGAGAAAAGAGCCCGCGGCCTCGCGCTGGATTTTGCTGCTGTCTGACGGCAAGCCCAACGACTATGACCGCTATGAGGGGCGCTACGGCCTCGCTGATGTGCGTCAGGCGATCAAGGAAGCCCGCCGCGACGGGATTCAGATTTACGGCCTCGCCGTCGAAGCCGTGGCCCGGCACTATCTGCCCCTGATGCTGGGCCAGGGCTCTTACCGAATCCTGCCGCGCCCGGAACATTTGCCGCAGGCCCTGGCGGAGTTTTACAGCCGCCTGCTCAGAGTCTGATCAACGTCTGATCGCAAAGGCCCGGCCAATTTGGCCGGGCCTTCGGATTGCAGATTGCCTTAGGGCGTGTCGACAATAAAAGCCTTACTATTTAGATATCATCAGCAAAAACGTCTTAGCACGGCTGTCCATAGCGGTGCTGTCCCCATGCGTACGCCAGCTTCGCTGGCTACGCCTGGAGCTTCCGTAAGGCGGCTTCGCCGCCTACGGCTATGGCTCCGGTTTTT
>PGXP01000191.1 GCA_002839205.1 Spirochaetae bacterium HGW-Spirochaetae-9 | reverse complement strand
CGTTCCAGCACGGCAGCGATAGCCTTTTCTATCGAGGCCTCATCGGCGACATCGCAGGCGAGCCAATGATCCTCGGTGGCACCCTGTGGGGCGCCCCGGGAGAGCGCGTAGACCTTAGCCCCTTCGGCCCTGAATCGAGCAGCGATTGCGGCGCCTATGCCGCGCGAGGCCCCGGTGACAATGCATATTTTATCGGAAAGAAGCTTCTCCATGAGTTCTCCTTGTATACGTCAGAGCGAGATCGACGATATGGCGTCGAGGCTTCCCCCGGCGAAGCAGGGGATTTTGGATCCCGAGGCTTTCCAGAGGCCGGCGAGAACGGTGCCCGGTCCGGTTTCGATGCAGCGCTCGAAGCCGTCGGCGGTGATGGCGTCTTCCTCACTGATCCAGCGCACGGGGCTGGTGATCTGCACCGAAGCCAGCTCCCTGGCCTGGGCGCCTGAAGTGATCCGCGCACCGGTGACATTGGAATAGAGGGCTTGTTTCGGATCTTTGAAATTGATGTCGGTCAGGAGGGCTGCGAAGGATTCGGCCGCCGGCGCCATGATGGGGGAGTGGAAGGCACCCGAGACCTTGAGGCGTATGACGCGTTTGGCGCCGGCAGCCTTGAGCTTTTCCTCGGCTGTCACGATGTCCGCCTCGGTGCCCGATATCACACACTGCACGGGGCTGTTGTAATTGGCCACCCATACCTGCCTCAATCCAGCTTCAGCGATGACCTGCTCGATTTTTTCCGGCGACAGGAAGAGGACGGCGCTCATCGTCGAGCCGCCCGAATTTTTTCCCGCTTCGTCCATGAGGCGGCCGCGTTCGGATACGAGGCGGAACATGTCGAAGGAGGACAGCACCCCTGCCTCGGCCAAGGCCGGCCATTCTCCCACCGAGAAGCCGGCGTACCCCGTGGCGGCAAGGCCGTGCTCCCTGGCGCAGAGAGCGGCTGACGATCCGGCGAGGGCGATAGCGATCTGTGTGTTCCTTGTCTGCTTGAGGGTTTCCTCGTCGCTTTCGAAGAGGAGTTTTCGCATATCGCTGCCCGAAGCGTCGGAAGCCAGTTCGAAAAGTTGGCGCACAGCCTTGCTGGTCTCGTGAAAATCCTTGGCCATTCCGGGATACTGCGCGCCCTGCCCGGGAAATAGATAGCAGGTTTTCATGGGGACCTCCTGTCCTGTACGGAGCGATGCGAGTCTCTGCTTCTCTCCAATCTATAATTTACAAAAATCGCAAAAATGTAAAGAGCTGATATGCCGCCGACGGCTCGGCAGTGTATAATTTGCCCATGCCGACAGAATCGACCATGATGATCGTGGAATGCATACGGGCCATTCCTCCGGGTCGCGTCGCGTCCTACGGATCCATAGCCGCAATGTCCGGCAACCCCTCCAGCGCTTCGGGAGCCCGACAGGTGGCCAGGATCCTCCATTCGATGGCACGAAAACACAACCTGCCCTGGTGGCGGGTCGTGAAGAAGGATGGTTCCATAGCCCTGGGTGAGGAGAGCGGGCTGGATCTTCAGCGCCAGCTTCTGGAGGCTGAGGGCGTGACCTTCATTGAAGGATGCAGGATCGATATGGAAGAGTTCGGCTTTTACTGAAGGCTTCACTACAGCAGAAACTGCGTACCCAGAACCCTGTAACCTTTGGCCGCCATGAGTTCGGCGAAAGCAGGCTTGATGAACAGGCACCTCACGATAGTCTGGCTAACACCTACATCTTTGCACTGCTCGTTGATCCTCTCGAGGAGGCGGGCTTCCAGGCCAAGATCGCGGAAATCCCTGGATACGCTGATAAAACGCACGATGCCGATCGAACGGCCTTCAATCTGGACGATGGCGCCCACCGCGGTTGCGATCGGAGGATTTCCGGCCTCGGCGACATAGTAGATAAAACCGGAGGAGCGGTGGGCTTCCATGAATTCCATCGTTTCGGCTTTTTCCAGGAGGGCTGCTGCCGGAGGCAGCCATTCGAGGGCTTCGGCCTGGGCTTCGTCGACAAGGCGCCCGAGATTGAATGGCACCTTGTCGAGAGTTCCGTTTTCCACGGTGAACTCTTCTTCGACCAATTCCTCGTAGTCTTCGGGCTCAAGGCCCAGGCGTGCCAGCCCCAAGGATTCTCTCATGTCGTCTATCCAGGACTCGATATGACGGCGCAGGATGGCATTCTTGTATTCCCTGTACTGCAGGTCCTCCTGCGGATATGCGGAAAGTACCTGCCTGAAGGCCTTGAAGACTCCCTTGCCATGCGAAAGAGCCTTGAGAAGGGCACGTTTGAGCTCGAGATTCACGAGGCGGGCACAGAAGCCCTCCATGAGGCGAAATCCGTCGGCCGGGGCCCATTCCGGCGGCGGGGCGAGGTAGGCATCGAGGGCTCCCTCGGGCTTGGCTACGAGTTCGCCCGTTCTCAGGTCGATGACGCGGGATTTTGTCTGGTCTTCCATCGCGAAGACAATGCGTTCGAGGATGGCATCGTTCAGCTCGAAGGTGGGTTCGCCATTCAGCATGAGGCATTGTACACCAAAAAAGAGCTTTCTGGCACGCAGGTTTTGGCGCCTGAACTTTATGGACAGGGGAAGATCGGCCCGATATACTGAAAAAACACTGATGAACGCCAATCTCCACCTTCATTCGAGGTTTTCCGACGGCAGTCTCTGGCCCGAGGATATCGCTCTTGCCGCCGCGCGCCAGGGCCTGGCCGCCGCCGCCCTCACCGACCACGACACGATGGGCGGCACACAGCGCTTTGTCGCCGAATGCTCGCGCCTCGGCATTCTGGGCATAACAGCCTGCGAGATCGATGTATCCGAGCCTGAAATCGGCTACCGGAGCGAGATGCTCGGATACTTTCCGGGCAAGGCTCAGGCTGAATGCGCCGCCACCGGCGCCATGCTGGCCAAGGTGCTGGATGAAAGGAAAAAGCGGCTGGAATACTATCTGTACTGGGCGCGGACAATCTTCAGGAATGACAATTTGACGATGGAAGACCTTCAGGCGGACAAGCTGGCGGGCTCCGATCCCGGGAAAATTGACAACATGATCGGCATATCCTGGAGCAAGGTGGATCTCTTTCTCTATCTCAAGGCACGCAGGCTCCTGCCCCCCGCCACCACCTACAAGACCTTCAAGAAGGATTGGTTCCTGCCAGGCAGGTTCCCTAAATACAAGCTTTCAAAGCCAAGCGTCAAGGAATGTGCGCGGGCAATCCACGCCGATGGAGGCTTCGCTGTCATACCGCATTTCGGCCATTTCTGGGATGACGATTTCGAGAAGATGGATGGGCAGCGCGACAAGGTTTTGTCGCAGCTCAGGTATTTCCGCAGCGCCGGGGCCGATGGCATCGAACTCTACTGGTATTCGGGCAGGAAGAAGACCGAGGTTATAAATGAGTTCGTCGAGGCGATTGCCCGGCCTCTGGGCTACTTTTTCACCTTCGGCTCCGACTGCCACGGACCTGGCACCGAAAAGAACACGATTGACAAGTTTTCCGGCGACTTCGCCGGCTTTCCTCCTATTTGAGCATTAAAGGAGCTATGGATGGCGCATTGCAT
>PGXP01000190.1 GCA_002839205.1 Spirochaetae bacterium HGW-Spirochaetae-9 | reverse complement strand
CTCGTCCACGACGCCGTCCTCCTCCTGGTCGCCGGCCTCGAGAAAGCGGGCAAAGTGAATGGCGAGGCTCTCGCCAAGGCTCTTGAGGGCATAGAGGTTCAGGGCATAACGGGCAAGATCAAGATCAGCCCGGAAACGCACAACCCTGAAGGCAAGGATGCAGCTATTCTGAAGATCGTCGATGGCCAATACGTTTTCCAGGAAAAGTACGCCGCAGAATAAGCGCGGCCTCCACCAGAGGGCAGTTCGAATGGTGCCGGGAGACTCCTGGCACCGACCGGGCTGCCCCTTCGTTTAAAATCCCGTCGAAACAGGACAGGCCATGACCCAGTTCCTACAGCAGTTGATTAACGGGCTCTCGATCGGCTCGGTGTATGCATTGATGGCGGTCGGCTATTCCCTTGTCTATTCCATCATGAATTTTTCCAACTTTGCCCATGGTGGCGTCATCATGTTCGGCGCCTATTTTGGCTTCTTCGGGCTGACACTCCTCAAGCTGCCTTTCATCGCGGCTTTTCTGCTGGCCACGGTAGGTACAACCCTCCTGGCCATACTCATAGAGCGCGTGGCATACAAGCCATTGAGGGAGCGGAGCGCCCCCTTTCTCTATTTCATCATTTCTGCCATGGGCGCCTCGATTCTTCTGGAAAATATCATCATTGCGACGATCGGCCCCACTTTCCGGACGTATCCGCCCGTCATCGCGCGTACTCCAATCTTGATCGGATCCCTTGCCATCGGCAGGCTTGACCTCCTGATGTTCTTCATCTCGGCCGTCTGTCTCGGTGGGCTCATTCTTTTCATCGAAAAAACGAAGATGGGAAAGGCTATCCAGGCCGCGGCCTACAACATAAAAGCCTGCGCCCTCATGGGCGTCAACACCGACAAGATCATACTCATCGTCTTCGGCCTGGGCGGATTCCTCGCCGGGGTTGCGGGCGTATTCTTCGGCATGAAATACACGGTCTATCCGCAGATAGGCAACATCACGACGAAATCGTTCATCGCGGCGGTTTTCGGCGGACTGGGCAGCCTCCCGGGAGCCGTCATCGGCTCCATACTTCTCGGCACCATCGAAACCCTCGTCGCCGGGTATCTCTCATCCCAATTCCGCGATCTTATCGCATTCGTCATTCTCATCGGGGTTCTCATCTTCCGGCCAACGGGCATCATGGGCAAGAACACCGTGGACAAAGCTTAAAGGACCGGGGGTTATAATGGATTGGACATACCTCCAGGGCATCCTGATGCTCGCAGGGATAAACCTCATCGCCGTCCTCGGCTTGAGCCTGCTCACCGGATTCACTGGATTATTCTCTTTCGGCCATGCGGGGTTCATGGCTATTGGCGCCTATATAGGCGCCCTCATGACAGTGTCGCCGTCGACCACGCCCGCGGGTTTGGGTCTGCCATTCGCCGTCGGCATTATCGCGGGAGGTGCCGCTGCCGGCATTGTCAGCTACTTTCTTGGCCGCATCACCCTCAATCTCAAAGGCGACTATTTCTGCATAGCGACCCTGGGCTTCGGTGAAGCGACCCGGTTGCTTCTGAACAATGTGCAGGTCTTCGGCGGCGCCCGCGGCTGGCCTGGCGTTCCCTACGCATCCACCCTCCCCGCGATAATTCTGGTCGATGTGCTGGCCGTCATTTTCCTCGCCAATCTTGTACGATCGCGGCACGGACGCAATATGATAGCCGTCAGGGAGGAGGAGCTGGCAGCCCAGGTGTCGGGAATAAATGTCTTCCGTTACAAGATGATAGCCCTCATCGTCAGCGCCATCTACGCGGGCGTGGCCGGCGTCTTCTTCGGCCATTACATGACCTTCATTCAACCCAAGATGTTCTCGATGACCAAGTCGACGGAGCTGACGATCATCGTCATCTTCGGAGGCCTGGGATCGATTTCGGGCTCGGTGTTGGGCGCCCTTCTTCTGACAGCACTTCCCGAGCTGCTCCGCGCCTTCGAGATCTGGCGTCTGGTGTTCTACGGCGCGGCCGTCATCCTGATCATGATTTCACGGCCCAAAGGCCTCATGGGAGGCATGGAGCTGACGCCTTCGGGACTCAGGAAAGCAAGGACGGAGCGTAAGGCCCGCCAGGAAGCCCGCCGTGAAGCGAGCTTGGAGGCGACGAAGGAAATCAAGGTCGGCCAGGATGGGGAGGCGCGCTATGGCTGACATTCTTCAGATTTCCCACCTGACAAAGCGCTTCGGAGGCCTCGCCGCAGTCAACGATGTTTCGTTTTCGGTGCCCGAGGGGGGCATCGTTGGCCTTATCGGCCCCAATGGCGCGGGGAAGACGACGATATTCAACCTGGTCACCGGCGTCTATTCCCTGACCGAAGGCGACGTGGCGTTCAAGGGCAAGAGCATCGTCGGACTGCCTCCCTACAGGATCGCCGACATGGGCATCACTCGCACCTTCCAGAACATCAGGCTTTTCAAGAACCTGACCGTGTTCGAGAATGTCCTCACCGCCTGCCACCTGAGCGCCTCATACAATATTTTCGATTCCATTTTCCGACTTCCCCGCTTCAGGAAAGAAGAAAAGGAGCTCGTGAATAAAGCGGAGAGCCTTCTTGCGATCATGGGCCTCACCGAACGGCGGGACCTCGTGGCGAACAACCTTCCCTACGGGATGCAGCGAAGGCTCGAGATCGTCAGGGCTCTGGCCCTTGACCCTGAGCTTCTCCTTCTCGACGAGCCCGCTGCGGGCATGAATCCCGATGAAACCGAGCACCTGATGAGACTCATCGGGAGGATACGCGACGAGTTCAAGCTCTCGATCCTCGTGATCGAGCATCATATGGATCTTATTATGGGGGTCTGCGAACAGATCATCGTACTCAATTTCGGAGTAAAGCTGGCCGAAGGCTGTGCCGACGATGTTGCGAACAATCCCAAGGTGATCGAGGCCTATCTCGGCACCACCGAGGAGGCCTGAAGCCATGCTGCAGATAAATGACCTCCATGTATCGTACGGCGGGATCAGGGCGCTGAGAGGCGTTTCCCTCGATGTGAGGCAGGGTGAACTCGTCACCATAATCGGTGCCAATGGGGCGGGGAAGTCCACCCTCCTCAACGCGATATCGGGTTTTCTCAAGCTCAGCCAGGGTGAAATCCTCTATAAAGGCAGGAAGCTCGAGCGGCGGCCTGATCTCGTCGTCAAATCGGGCATCTGCCATGTTCCGGAAGGCCGACTGATTTTCGCGAACCTGACTGTCCTCGACAATCTGGGTTTGGGGGCCTATCTGCGCCGTGATAAAAAGGCTGTAGCCGAAGACCTTAAAAAGGTATTCGGGCTTTTCCCGCGTCTGAAGGAGAGGGAGCAGCAGGTAGCCGGTACCCTTTCGGGCGGTGAACAGCAGATGTTGGCCATGGGGCGGGCGCTGATGACGAACGGAGACCTCGTTCTCATGGATGAGCCTTCCCTCGGTTTGGCGCCCATTCTCGTCAAGACGGTATTCGACATAATCGTTCAGATCCGCGCCATGGGGAAGACAATCCTTCTCGTGGAGCAGAATGCCTCGCGCGCGCTCTCTGTGGCGGA
>PGXP01000189.1:4788-7562 GCA_002839205.1 Spirochaetae bacterium HGW-Spirochaetae-9 | reverse complement strand
GAAAACCCTCCCCCTGTGGAGGCATATAGAACGATTCGGCTACGGTCAGCTTTTTGCCCGATGCGTCCTTCAGGGTGGCTGTCGCCGCGACGACCTGGCGATCGCTCGAAAGCCAGCAGAGGAGAGGATCGCCAGGCGCGGCTTTCAAGGGCGCGGTGACGACGACCTCGGCGCCAAAGGCGATCTGGGCAGCCGCCGGCAGTCCAGTACACAGCAAGCCTGCGAGGAGAACAACCCACAATAGCCTTCGATACCCTTTCACATCGAAATGATATACTTTATACTCGAATTAATTGTAATCATCATTCAGGAGAATCTGATGCTTTTTTCGCTCGGCACATCGCTGATAACCCTCGCCGTAGTCCTTGTCTTCTTTGTTATCTATCACCGGCTCACGGCCAACAACAGATCGCTCGAGAAGGTTAAGCGCCTCGCCGACAAGCTTCAAAACGGCCTCGACGACTATGTGGGCGCCCGGTCGGAGGAACTGAAACACTATGGCATCGACCTCGATGTCCAGCAGAAAGCCGCCAAAATTGCCCTTGAAAAACTGCAGGCTGCCCAGTCGGCCGTCACCGAAAAGGCCGATGCCATTGGCACCATAGCCGATCGCTTCAAGGAATACGATGACGTCCTCGCCAAGCTCATGGACATGACGGCCCGCGTCGACGAAAATCTCGCCCGCATCCACAACGACGAAACTTTCGCCGAAGGGGTTAACCGCAAGCTCGACCTGGCGAAGAAGAGCCTCACGGCGATCGAGCGCGAACTGCCCCTCCTCCGTGAAAGCTTTGCGCAGGAAGCCCAGCGCACGATAGAGACCTTCCGCGACGATATCCTGAACGAACTGCAGGACGGACTCGCGTCCACGGCCACCGAACTCAACAGCGTGCGCGACGAGGCGCTGGCGGCCTTCGTCCAGGCCCAGTCGGCCCGCGCCCTCGTGGACGAGGAACTGCGGAAAGCTCTTGAAGCAGCCAAGGCGCGGGCCTCTTCCGTCGAAGACGAAGCTTTCGCTACCCTCACCTCCTCATTCGCTTCCCGGCTCGAGGAGCTGAACTCATCCTCCGCCAGGCAACTGGCCCAGCTCGGCCAGGACACGACTCACGATATCGGCGAATTGCGATCCGCGATCGAAGCCTTCAAGGGCACGTGGCACGACGAAGCCCAGGGTATGCTCACCGATATAACTGCCAAACTGGGCGAAGCTGAGGATATATTCGCCCGAAAGGCGACAGAAATCGCAGGGCTGCTGGAGTCATCAGCGAAGATGGCGGGCGAAAAGGAAGAGGAGTTCAGCACTACGGCGGCGCGCACCGAGAACGAACTCACCGAGATAGCGGGAAAAGCCAAACTGGAACTTGGAGAAACGGCTGCAAAGGCCAGGCAGGACATTGGGGCAACCCTCGCCGAACTCGCGGCACTCGAAGGTTCGCTCAAAACCTCGATGGAAGCGACGAAAACACGGATCGAGGAAGATTTTGCCGCCTTCGGTCAGGCCTTCGAGGATCACCGCAGCCGATTTGAGGCTGACTTCAAGGCTGAAACTTCGGCCCTGGGCCTTTCTCTCGTCAAACTGGGCAAGGATATCGAAACGCTCAAAACCGCGGCCTACGAAAACGCCGGCGAAAAGCTCGAAGGATTCGAGGACCAGCTCCTCTCCGACCTCTCGGAAAGGAGAACTCAGGCTTTTGGACAGCTCGATGCCTGGCTCAGCGACATGGAGAAGACACTGTCGGGCATTGTTGCCGAAGCCGGAACGCGTCGAAGCGCCGAGGAAACCAAATATAACCAGGAATTCCATTCACATTTGAACAAGCTGCGCGACGATCTCCACGCCCAGTTCGACAGGCTCAGCCGCAATATCGACGCGGTGAGGGAGAGGGTTCTCGCCGAACAGGCAGCGATTATGCAGGAAGTGGAATCCATGCGCCCTGCCCCCAAGGTCGAGGACAAGACCGAAGCCTAGCGGATAATGCTCTTGAGGGCTATTTCCACCATCGCCGTGAAGCTGGTCTGTCTTTCCGCCGAGCTCGTCATCTCGCCCGTTACGAGATGATCGGAGACCGTGAGGATGGAAAGGGCCTGGACGTCATATTTTGCCGCGAGGGTATAGAGTTCCGCCGTCTCCATCTCGACACCAATGACACCGAATTTAGCCCACAACTTCCACTGTCCGGGATCTTCGGAATAGAAGGAATCGGAGGACAGGACGGGACCGACAGAGGGTGAGAAACCCGACTCCCTGGCTGCCTCCCAGGCATTCATAAGCAGGGGGAAGGATGCAGTCGGCGCGTAATCCATGCCATTGAACCGTATTTTATTGACGGCTGAATCGGTCGAAGAGCTCATGGCCAGAATGGTATCGCGCAGCTTCACTTCGGCGCGCAGGGCCCCGCAGGTGCCTACGCGTATGAGTTTTTTTACCCCATAGTCCCGTATGAGTTCGTTGACGTAGATGGAGTGGCTGGGCATGCCCATGCCCGTACCCATCACGGAGACGCGGATGCCCTTGAAGGTTCCGGTATAGCCAAACATGTTGCGGACTTCATTGAAGCATTCGGCGCCATCCAGGAAGGTTTCGGCGATGAATTTCGCCCGCAATGGATCGCCAGGCAGGAGTATCCGATCCGCTATCTGACCAGGTTTGGCCGCTATGTGAATGCTCATGCTGTCCTTCCTTCTTGGTCGACTTTGTGATAGGCTATTACACTGTATTATAGATGATTTTTCAAGTCCAAGCCACCGAGGAGCAAAGCGTGAATCCCTATGAG
>PGXP01000189.1:0-4747 GCA_002839205.1 Spirochaetae bacterium HGW-Spirochaetae-9 | reverse complement strand
ACGATGATGATGTCCTCGCGGCGAACAAGCTGGCTCCCCTGCCTGTCCTGAAGGATAAATCGGGCGACGAGGATCTGCAGTCCATGATCATGAGGGAGCATCCCGAGCATGCAAGCTTCCTGGAGGCAGCCCACAGGATAGACCGACGGACGTCGGGCATCGTCGTGTTTGCCAAGAATGCGGCGGCCTTGAGGAAGCTTGAGGAATCGTTCAGGGAGAGGGGTGTCCGCAAGACCTATATCGCCTGCCTTGAAAAGGAACCTGTTCCAGCCGAAGGCGTTTTGAATCACATGATCATCGCCGATTCTCGGCGCAACATATCCGTCGCGCGGCCGATGGCGCTGGTGGCAGGCGCGGAAAAAGATCACCAGGGTGCCGTTCAGGCCGAGCTGGCTTACAAGCTGCTGATGAAAACAGAACGCTATTTTTTTGTCGAAGCCAAACCGCTGACGGGGCGGCACCACCAGATACGGGCCCAGTTTGCGGCCATGGGCTGGTCCATCAAGGGCGACCTTAAATACGGGGCAAAACGCAGCTCGCAGTCGGGAAGAATCATGCTCCATGGATGGCGAACCGAATTCGCGCATCCGCGGACGGGCGAAGCCCTCGTACTGACAGCCGACTTCCCCACCGACGAGACACTCTGGAAAGTTTTTGCCGACTTCATCGCCACGGCGGGCAAATCGGCTGGAGACCAGGCTTCAGTCTAGAAGACGGGCTTCAACCCGAGGCCTAGCTCCGAAGCCCTGAAATTGATCATCGGCCACTGCAGGAAGGCTGGTGATCCTGGGCTCGTCGGTTCGATGTCGAGCCGCGATATGCCGCAGTTGGAGGTTGGCACCAGGGGCAGCCAGCTCTTCGCCCCGAAGGTGGAACGAATCAGCCACTGGATGAGCCCGCCATGTGAAACACAGACGATATTCTTCGCGCCGCCCTCGGCCAGCTCTCTCATCCTCATCCACGAGATCACAGCCCGCGCATACATGGAACTCGAATGCTCGGCCTCGGGCACGGCGTCCCAACTCATGTGCTGAAACCGCGCGAAAACCTCGGGATGCCGTACGCGCGCCATTTCCGCGCCGATGCCCGTAAAAAGGCCCACATCCACTTCGATGAGGGAAGGAAGATAGAGGGCTTCGCCCTTCCCGCAGGCCTCAGCGACGATGGATGCGGTCTGGGTGCCAGTTTCGTCCAGAGGATAATCGAGCCGGCCTTGAAAGGTACCGCTTGCGTTGCCCGCAGTCTGGCCATGGCGAAGTATATAGAACGTCGTGTCATGGGAGATCGACGAGAAGAAAGCCCCATCGACGACAATGGCCGAGGCATCGGTCAAGGGGAGGGATCCGCCCTCCCCCCAGCTTGAGGATTCAAAGCGTGGATACATCAGGAGGCGATGAAGGTATCGCTGCCGCGATTGAAATACTTGGTGACGATGAACATCGATACTCCCGTCACCACAAGTAGAATCGTCGACATGGCGCTCGCCGTCCCGAAATAGCCGTCGGCCACGGAGAGATACACCTTGATCGGCATCGTCATCGTCCTGCCCACATAGAGAAGGATCGAGGCCGACAGTTCATTCATCGATGTCACCCAGCTCATTATGGCGCCAGAAATTATGCCTGATTTCATCAAGGGGAGCGTTATTGTCCTGAAGGTGCGCCCCGGGGAGGAGCCCAGGTTGATGCCGGCTTCCTCGAGGGCGGGGTCGATCTGCTTCAGGATTGAGGCCGCCGATCGCACCGAATAGGGAAGGCGCCTGATAAAATAGGTCAGGATGATGATGGTGGCCGTGCCCGCGAGATAGAGGGGCTTTCTGTTGAACGCCACGATGAAGCCGATGCCGAGCACCGTCCCTGGCACGATATAGGGAATCATGAGGAGGGGATCGAG
Organism: Spirochaetae bacterium HGW-Spirochaetae-9; assembly: GCA_002839205.1. The sequence goes on along the minus strand of PGXP01000189.1, from coordinate 2,854 downwards.
GACCCTTACTGCCAGATTGCGCTTGCGTGCGATGACGAAGCCAATGAGCGTTCCTATAAGGGCGATGAGGATCACCGCGATAAACGAATAAACAAAGCTGTTGATCACCGTCTTGCCGACGTCGTAGAAGATCTGCCTGTAGCTGTCCAACCCGAAGCCGGGCTTGAAGACGGGGCCGGAGGTATTCCTGAAGGAGTAGAACACGATGACGCCCAGCGGGAGGGTCGAGAATCCCACGATGAAGTAGCAGACGAGGTGGGCGAAGAAGGATTTAAGACCCTTGAGGCTTTTCTGGACCGGACGGTTGACGAGCATGCTCGCGTACTTGCGGCGCGTGGAAGCCCAGGTCTGGAGCACGATGACGACGGCGGCGCACATCATGAGTATTATGGAAACGGTCGAGGCCATCCCCGGGCTTTCCCCTACCTCGCTCGTGAACATGTTGTAGGCCAGGGTCGGCAGGACGAGATAGTTGCCGCCGATGATCATGGGCGTACCGAAGTTCGACAGGGACATCATGAAAACGATGAGGGCTCCTCCCGTAAGCGATGGCAGGACGAGGGGGATGGTCACCGAAAAGAAGGTCTTCAGCGATCGGGCGCCCAGGTTTTCCGATGCCTCCTCGAGTGATCGGTCTATCGTCATGAGGGAGCCTGCGAGCATCAGGGAGATAAAGGGATAGTACTGGAGCGAATCGGCGAGGATGATGCCTAAGGGGCCATATATCTGCGGCAGATTGATGCCTAAGGAGACGAAAATGTTCCGCAGGAAGCCATTCCGCCCCATCATGGTGATCCATGAGTAGGCGCCGATGAAGGTCGGCGACAGAAGGGCGAGTACAGAGAGGGTGTTGAGGAGGTTGGAGCCCCTGATCTTGTACCGCGTGGTGAAGAAGGCCAAGGGAATGCCCAGCAGAGCGGAAAAGAAGGTGGTGACAAGGGCTATGAACATGGAATGGCCGAAAGCCCTCATGTAGTACGCCCTGCCGAAGAATTCCTTCCAGTTGGAAAGCGAGGCTGCTCCCGTCTCCTTGTCGACGAAACTGTACCTGAAGACATCGAAGAGGGGATAGATGAGGAAGATGACGACGATCGCGAAGCCCGCGAAGGTGACAAGAGACCAGATGTCGGCTTTTTTCTTTCCGAGACTCATCAAAGCCCCCTTGCATCCAGGCGGCGGCCCGATTTCTTGTCGAAGATGAGACAAGCTTCTGTCGGAATCGCGAACTCGACCGTTTCGCCGATGGCAGGTATGTCGGCCTTCTTCGGCCTGTGGCGCTCGATGACGATGCTCTGGCCGAGGAGATCCAATTCCATGCTCGCCACGGTGCCTAAAAAGGAAGTGGCCTTCAGGACGCCAGCGAGGCGGTTCGCGTTTGCATCGCTCGTCGTCTCGACGATATCTTCGGGGCGAAAAGCGAGGACGGCTTCGACGCAGCCTTCGGTGCCGGCCGCAGGCACGGCGAAGACAACGGAGCCGGCGGTCGCCTTGCGCATACCGTTGGCCAGGTTTTCGCCGAGCTGGACATCCAGCGAGTTTATTTTTCCGACAAAGGTGGCGACGAAGAGGTTGACCGGATCCTTGTAGATATCCCAGGGCATGCCCACCTGCTGGATCTTGCCGAAGTTGACGACGGCGATTCGGTCGGATATGACGAGGGCTTCCTCCTGATCGTGCGTTACGTAGACTGCCGTGATGCCCAAAGCCTTCTGCACGGCGCGGATCTCGTCGCGCATCTCCACGCGGAGCTTGGCGTCCAGGTTGGAAAGCGGTTCGTCGAAGAGAAGGACGCGGGGCTCGATGGCCATGGCACGAGCCAGGCCTACGCGCTGCTGCTGACCACCCGAAAGCTTGTCGGGCGTCCGCGCCTCGTAGCCCGAAAGGTGGACGCTCTTGAGGGCTGCGGCCACTCTCGTCTCGATTTCCTTGGCGGGAAGCTTGCGCACCTTGAGGCCATAGGCCACGTTCTCGAACACTGTCATGTGGGGAAAGACGGCATAGTTCTGGAAGACCATGCCTGTATTGCGTTTGTATGCCGGAACATCATTGATGAGCTCATCCCCGAGCCAGATATCACCCTTGTCCTGGCGGTAGAAGCCGGCAATCGTTCGCAGAAGGGTGGTCTTGCCGCACCCCGAGGGGCCGAGGAGGGTGAAGAATTCACCTTCCTTGATCTCAAGGTTTATATCCGAGAGAGCGAGAAGGTCGCCGAATCGCTTTTCCACGCCTGAAATTTTGATCGAAGTCATCGAAAACCTCGTTTGATGAAGGATGTGCGTATCTATATGTATATTATGGGAAAAGCCCGGGAAATTTGCAAGTCTCCCAGGCTTTTGCAGGAACAAGCGGTTAGAGTCCGAGGTCCATCTTTATATCGGTGAACTTCTTGACGAATTCAGCCTTGCTCTTCGCTGCCCAGCCGAAGTCGTAGGGAATGCCCTTGATCGACGTCATGGCAGGCAGACCCTTCGGGCTCGCCACATCGGTGCGCACGGGCCTGCGCTTCATCGCGTTCACCAGGTACTCCTGTACCGGCTTCGACAGACACCAGTCGGTGAAGATCTTCGCGTTCGCGAGGTTGGGCGCTCCCTTGAGAATCGCCATCCCGTCAGGCGCCGCTACCGTGCCGTCCGTCGGATACACGATCGTCACCGGGCCGCCGCCTTCGACATACCTGAAGGCGTTGTCTTCGAGGGTGAGGCCCACGGCCTGCTCGCCATCATTGACGAACTTGGGCACCGCGCCGGACGAGGTAGAGATCACCATGTTCTTCATGATCCCCTTGTACACGTCCCAGCCCTTCTCGCCGTAGATCGCGATCACGTTGGCCAGCTGCATGTAGGCGGAGCCTGAC
>PGXP01000188.1 GCA_002839205.1 Spirochaetae bacterium HGW-Spirochaetae-9 | reverse complement strand
GAAGCCGCGATGCGCCATTTTGCGCGAAAACTGGGAGAGGATGAAGATTTCTGGGGAACCGTTGGCCTTCTCCACGACATCGACTATCAGCAGTATCCCGAGGAGCACCTCGATCATACGCGAGCCATGCTTGAAAAGGCCGGATTCGGCGAGGATTTTATAAGGGCTGTCCTGAGCCACGGATGGCAGCTCTGCAGTGATGTCGAGCCCGTTTCCCGGATGGAGAAGGTGCTCTACGCCGTCGATGAGCTGACGGGTTTCATAGCCGCCTGTGCCTATGTGCGGCCATCGCGAAGCGTTCTCGACATGGAAGTGCGCTCGGTAAAAAAGAAATGGGGTTCGGTCAACTTCGCGGCCGGCGTGAGGCGCGATGTGATTGAAAAGGGCGCGGCGATGCTCGGCATGCCATTGGATGAGCTTATCGCCGAAACCATCCTGGCGCTGAGGGCTGCCGCCCCTGAAATAGGTTTGAAGGGAACCCTCTAGCCCGCGGTTGACCATATATCGTTTTGGCTATACATTTTCGCCACGATACCGTGCTATAGGGTGGGATTCCGATGCTGGAAAAAATCACTGAAAAATTCGTCGACGTCTTCCGTGGCATAGGCGGAAAGGCTTCGATATCCGAAAAAAACGTCGAGGACGCCGTCGATCAGATAAAGATGGCCCTCCTCGAAGCTGACGTGAACCTGCGCGTCGTGCGGCGCTTCGTCAACTCCACCCTCGAGGAAGCGAAGGGCGAAAAGGTCCTGCGCTCGGTGAGCCCGGGCCAGCAATTCATCAAGATAGTCAACGACAAGATGGTTGCCCTCCTCGGTGACCAGAATCAGGATCTCAACCTCAGGGGCCCCGACACCCAATCCGTCATCCTCCTTCTCGGGCTTCAGGGCTCGGGCAAGACGACGACGGCGTCCAAGCTCGCCTACCGCCTGAAGGCCAAAGGCCGGAAAGTTCTCCTCGTGGCCTGCGATCTCGTACGTCCGGCAGCCGTGGAACAGCTCTCTGTGCTGGGAGCCCAGATTGGCGTCGCCGTCCATACCGAGGATACGAAGGACCCGGTACGCGTCGCCACGGCGGCCCTCGCCCGCGCAAAGCGCGAGTCCTTCGACACCATCATCGTCGATACGGCGGGGCGCCTGCAGATCGACGAGGCTCTGATGGCGGAGCTCGCGCGGGTGAGGGATGCGGTCAATCCCATCGAAGCCCTCCTCGTCGCCGACGCCATGACGGGTCAGGCCGCCGTCGACATCGCCAAGACTTTCGACGAGAAGATAGGCATAACGGGCGTGATCCTCTCGAAATTCGATTCCGATACGCGCGGCGGCGCCGCCCTCTCCCTCAAGACGGTGACGGGCAAGGCCATCAAGTTCATCGGAACCTCGGAGCGGCCCGATGGACTCGAGCCCTTCCATCCCGAAAGGATAGCCAGCCGCATCCTCGGCATGGGCGATATCGTCTCGCTGGTGGAGAAGGCCCAGACCGTCTATGATCAGAAAGAAGCCGAAGCCCTCGAGAAAAAGCTCACCCAAGAGAGCTTTACCCTCGAGGATTATCTGGATCAGCTGCAGAAGATGAAGAAGATGGGCTCGGTCAAGTCGATGCTCGACATGATCCCTGGCCTCGCTGGCCAGGTCAACGAAGACCAGGTCGACATGGAAGGGATGAAGTATGAGGAAGCCATTCTCCGCTCCATGACGAAAAAGGAACGCTCGAATCACCTGATCATCGGCCCTTCGCGTCGATCCAGGATAGCAAGGGGTTCGGGCACCTCGGTGGCTGAGGTCAACCGTCTGCTGAAGAAGTTCGAGAAATCGCGGACGATGATGAAAAAGATGGTGAGTTCGAAAGGAAAAGCCGCCATGGCCAAATATATGGCGGGGCAGGGGCCGGGCGCCTAAGGGGCTTTACATTCCAGATAATTTCCTGTAAAGTACCCGAACTATTTCGTATGGAGTCCAACTATGTCCAGAGTATGTGAAGTATGCGGCAAGGGTCCCATGTTTGGCAATAATGTTTCCCACGCCAAGAATCGTACCAGAAGAACTTGGCTGCCCAACCTCCTGAAGGTCAAGACGAAGGTTGAGGGAACGGTCAAATCGGTGAAGATCTGCGCGAAATGCCTCAAGGCCGGAAAAGTCGTCAAATACGTCTGATCGGCATCGCCGACGCTGTATAACGGTGCCGACGAATTCCGTTTCTATCCAATACTTTTAGAATCGAGCCATCCACAATTCGTGGATGGCTTTTTTAGGTCCAATCATTGAATTTTTTTGTGCTTTGCGGGCTGTAAAAAAAAGGGCTATCCTGGTAGTGAACAACTACCGGGATAGCCCTTTACAGTGGGAAGGAGGAATCGGTTCTAGCGCTTCCAGCCCATGCCGCCGCCTCTGGTGGCATTGCCCATCATGCCGCCGCCCATCGAACCGCGGCCGCCGAAGGTTCCGGCCGTCGTTGAAAGGTCGATAGCCTTGCCATTGAGGGTGAGGGTCGATACACGGACAGCGTAGCTGTTTTCGACGCCCGGCACTGCGTGGGAATCACCGTCCACCTTGACGCTGGCTCCTTCCTTGAGTCCGTCGACAAAGCCGTAAAGCCTGCTGGGGATCATGACAAAGTAGGTCTTCGAGTCTTTCTTGATCGCCACCCTGCCGTCGACGAGTTCGAGGTTTCCTTCGAGGGTGATTTTTTCAAGAACGACGGTGCTCTGGAAATTGTTCATCGTGCCGCGGCCATAGGCGGGCATTGTCTGAAGTCCGCGTCCGGGCGTGGCATTGCGTGGCTGGTTCCACTGGCTGTAAGGCTGGGCTGCGGCCGCTCCGATGACAAGGAAGGCGATCGCTACGGCGATGAGTGCTTTTTTCATGATAAAACTCCTTGATAGAAAGTGTTTTGGTGAGGGCTGGGAATCCCGTACATCGAAGTCCGGCCTTCCTGCCCTGTCCAGTCCGTCTCTGCGGACATGAATAATAAAGCAGGAATCATGCCAAAAATTGCCATATTTTGTAATATAAAATAAATACATATGGTGAATATAGATAAGAGAAATATTTTTCAGTGCCTTGGCTTTAACCACTTGCTTCAGCTTCGGTGATTCGCAAAGCAGCGGAAAAAAATGCTCCCTTGTGAGCAAAAATTGCGCATCGCTGCCGGTAGGGGTCAAGCTTGGCTATGGCCTTGACGATATTCTGCATAGTCACCAAACGCACACTGGAGCATTCATGTTCATGAAGCGGTTCTCTTTGTCCTGTGCCCTCATCCTTGTACTGGCGGCCAAACTGCCAGCCACCGACGATATGCCCTACAGGCTCTTTCCTTCCCTGTACAAGAAGGCGTCGCAGCTTTCCTTGCCGCAGACGGTCACCAGGTCTTCCATGCAGGGGGGCGGAGGATCGCTTTCCGAGCGTGTGCCGATGCTGGCCAACAATACGGTCGTTGCCTTCTACGGCCATCCTTCCTCAAAAAAGATGGGGATTCTGGGCGTGTATTCGAAGGAAGAAGTGGCGAACCGCATCCGCACCTATGCCGATTACTACGATCAGGCCAATGGCTCCGATGGGGTGGTGCCAGCGTATTATATAATCTATGGAACCTGCTGGCCGGGCGGAGAGATAGGTTACCTCAAGCGTTCAACCC
>PGXP01000187.1 GCA_002839205.1 Spirochaetae bacterium HGW-Spirochaetae-9 | reverse complement strand
CTTCCTGGTCGTCCTGATGGCAGGAGAGGCAGTTGGCCGTTTCTTCATCCAGCTTGAAAACGGGAACGAAGGTGCCTGCCTTGTGGGCGTTGAGAAGTTCAATAGCCTTGTTCGCCACATCGGCGGTAAGGCGGGCGCAGCGTTCCTTGCGCTCGGCGCTCGAATTTCCGAAGCCCGACGCGTCGATCCAATTGGCGTTGGATGCATGGCAGAGGGGAGAGTTGGATACTGAGGTCACGAGATCCAGCTTCGGATGGGTGGCGGGCGAGTACTTGAAGCCGCCTGAAGCTGCGATGGCATTCGACTTCGGGCTGGGGAAGGGATAGCGGGTGTACCAGCCCAGGAGCTCGCTGGCAAGCTTGGAAACATCGGCATCAGGCAGGGCGAGGGTCATGGCCGCGCAGGCGCCGTTGAGGGCTCCGCAGATTGTGCCCCATCCGCCGATACCGGCGCCGCCGTAGCGGAGCATGCGAAGGGGAACCTGATTATAGGCACCGCCCATCTTGTCGCGCATCAGCGAGAGGACGGCGTAGAAGGCGCCGTAGGCGCATCCAGCCTTGTAGTAGCCGGCATGGCCGCGGAGGCGTGCTTCTTCGGAATCCAGGGCTTCATAGGGAAAGGGTGTTTCAGCTACCGATCCTGCGGGTGCCGGCGTCTGGGCGCCGACAACTCCGGTGCCGAACAGTAGAGCGCCAGCGGCTATGCCGAGTCCGGCGCCTGTGGTTTTCAGAAAACTTTTCCGTGATACTTCCTTGCCAAGGGTCTTTTCAAGTTCGGACATTTCAGCCTCCATCTCGTCGAAAAAAATATGACAGGGGAGCATACACGCTCGCTTGCGGTGCAATTATAGCATCTTCGCAAATTTTGCCAATAGTCTATCGAATAAAAAGTATATATAAAAAACCAATTTTATTCTTTTGGCACAATCCTGATATGAATCTCCTTCAGCTGCTTCTCGTCCACCTCGTTCGGGCTCTGGTCCATGGGGCTCACCGCAAAGCTGTTTTTCGGGAAGGCTATCACTTCCTTGATCGAAGTCTCCCCCGACATCAGCATGACAAGGCGATCGAAGCCGGGGGCAATGCCGCCATGGGGTGGTGGACCGTACTTGAAGGCCTCGACGAGGAAGCCGAACTTGCGCTGGGCTTCTTCCTCAGAGAATCCAACGATGGAGAAGATGCGCTTCTGCAGGTCGGGGTCGTGGATTCGGATGCTCCCTGAGGCGATCTCGAAACCGTTGAGCACGAGGTCGTAGAGGTCGCCCTTAACGGCTCCGGGATCGGATTCGAGTGTGGCGTGATACTTTTCCTGGGGCATCGTGAACATGTGGTGGGCGGCTTCCCAGCGGCCTTCTTCCTCGTTGTACTCGAACATTGGGAAGTCGACGATCCAGGCGAATTCAAAGCGCTCAGGATCGAGGAGGCCAAGGTCGCGCCCGAGCCTGGAGCGCACGGCGCCCAGGGATACGCAGGCTACCTTGGCTTTGGCGTCGGCCACGAGGAGGATGAGGTCGCCAGGCTTGGCGCCGAGGCCGGCTGCGATCGCTGCTGCGCTGGCGGTGAAAAACTTAGAGGCGCCCCCTTCGAGCGCGACTCCGCCGCCTTCCGGCGCTGCTGCAACTTTCATCCAGGCGAGGCCCTTGGCCTTGTAGATCTTGGCCTGGGCTTCCAGTTCCTCGATCTGCTTGCGCGAATAGTCGGCCTTGCCGGGCACGACGAGGGCTTTGACGGCGCCGCCCGCGGCGAGGGCTTCCTTGAATGCCTGGAAGGAACCAGCCTCGACAAAAGGCGCGAAGTCCTGCATGGCCATGCCGAAGCGCAGGTCGGGCTTGTCCGAACCATAGAGGCTGATGGCGTCGTCGTAGCTGATGCGCGTAAAGGTGGCCGGAAGTTCGACGCCGAGGGTTTTCCTGAACACATGACCCATGAGGCCCTCGCACATCGTGAGCACATCGTCGCGCTTGACGAAGGACATCTCGATGTCGATCTGGGTGAACTCAGGCTGACGGTCGCCGCGGGCGTCCTCGTCGCGATAGCAGCGGGCGAGCTGGAAATACTTGTCGAAACCCGACACCATCAGTATCTGCTTGTACAGCTGGGGCGACTGGGGCAGGGCGTAGAATTTGCCCGGGTAGAGCCGCGAGGGCACGAGGTAGTCGCGGGCGCCTTCGGGGGTCGAGCGGATGAAGGTAGGCGTCTCGATTTCGTAGAAACCCTGGCTCACCATGTATTCGCGCACGGCGAAGGCTGCCTCGTGGCGCAGGCGGATGCGCTTCTGCATTGCGCCTGAGCGGAGGTCGAGATAGCGATAGGTGAGACGAGTGTCTTCCTTGGCATCCGTGTTCTCGTCGATCTGGAAGGGGAGGGTGTCGCACTTGGACAGGATAACGAGATCCTGGCACACCACCTCGATCGCTCCGGTGGCCATGTCGGGATTGACCATGGATTCGGGACGGCCGCGCACAGTGCCTTTGACGGCGACGCAGTATTCGTTTTTCAGCTCAGCCGCCNNNATCCCGCCGTGATCGCGCTTGCGGTGGACCCATCCGTTTAAAACGACGACTTTTCCGATATCGGCTGCTGAAAGATCGCCGCAGGTGACAGTGCGTTTCTGGTATTCCATGATGCGATATTGTATCGGCGCGAGGGCGGCAGGGCAATATGGGAAGATGTTTTCCTATTGGCGAAATAGTAGGGTATAGTGTGCAAACAGGAGGTCGACGATGATCGAACAAGGCATGAAGGCGCCCGATTTTTCACTGCCAGATTCGGAGGGCAAGACCTGGACCCTCGGCGAACTGTGCGGCGGCTCCGGAAAACCAGGTTGTATCCTGTATTTCTATCCCCGGGACGATACGCCGGGCTGCACGGTTGAAGCCTGCTCCTTCCGCGACAATTTCGGCGAGTTCGCGGAGCGGGGCATTCGCGTCGTAGGGGTGAGTCCGGATTCGCCCGCCGCCCACGCGAAGTTCAAGGCGAAGTATTCGCTTCCCTTCATCCTCCTCTCCGACCCGGAGAAACAGGTCCTCGTCGCCTATGGCGCCTATGGCGAGAAAATGATGTACGGCAAGAAAGTGATGGGTGTGATCCGCTCCACCTTCATTATCGGCGGCGATGGAATCGTGGTAAAGGTCTTCCCGAAAGTGACGCCCGCCGACCACGCCACGAAGATCCTGGAAGGGCTGTAAGATATTTTAGTCGGCGAGGGGGCCGCGCCTGTCCTGTTTCGTGCGGCCGCGGACTTTTTTGGAGGCGATGCGCCGTTCGCGCGCGGCGCGGCCGGGCTTGGTGGGGATGCGAGGCGGGTCGCGCTTGGCTGCCGTGGTGATAAGGGCGAGGAGTCGCTCGAAGGCTATCTGCCTGTTGGCCCCCTGGGTTCTCTCATCGCTCACCTGGATGGCGAGAAATCCGTCGTTGCTGATCCGGTTGGCAAGCTTCGAAGCCATGAGACGCCGCTCTGTGGCGCTAAGCCCCCCGATGGCGTCGAGGGCGATGCGCGCCGTCACCTTGGTGTTTACCTTGTTGACGTTCTGCCCGCCCGGACCGCCTGCCCTGGAAAAATCCACCTCGACCGAGGCTTCTATGGAAGCCGCTATAAGATCCACGTTCATTTTGAGATTTCCTTGAGCATGGCGAGGGCGCTTCCCAGGTGCCTGCTCTGGGCGTCCCTGGCGGCAACCTCGTCTTTGGCATCGATAGCGGCGACGAGGGCCGAGTGATCCGCTATGATCTTTTGCGGCCAGTCGGGCAGGGCGAGGAGCTTGACGCGGCTGAGGACGATGTACTTGTCCATCGTTGAGGACAGGCCCTCGTAGAGGCGATCGAGAAGAGGGTTGCGGGCGGCACGGACAACCAACATATGGAGCATCGAATCCCACTGGCCACCGCTCGAGGCGCCGTGGCTGGGGCTGTCGTGTATGGCGATGAGTTTGGCGACGCAATCCTTCATTTTTGCGAGCTCGCCGTCGTCGCGGCGCAACGCGGCCAAGCCCGCGATGGGCGGTTCGATGATAAGGCGCATCTCCATCACGTTGATGAGCATGTCGTCGGGCCAGAAGGATGCCAGTTTGAGGCTGGCCGAAAAATCGTCGGAATTGGGCTTGACGATGAAGGCGCCTTGACGCTCGCGAACTGAAATATAGCCCATGGCCTCAAGCGTGATGATCACCTCGCGCAGGAGATTGCGGCTGATGTTCAGCGTTGCGGCCAGCTCGCGCTCGGGCGGCAGTTTTCCGTCCGGGAAAGCCTGGGGATCGTGGATCATGCCCAGTACTCTGCGGACGAGCTCTTCTCTTTTCTTTTCCATGTGTTAAATGCCTTGACACAATTATACACCTGGTTTAGCATTTAAGGCAACATGGTACTACCAAGGTAGTACCAAGCGTTTTTAAGGAGGTGATATCGATGAGAAGCGATAGAGCGAAACTGGGCCTCGAGAGGGCGCCGCATCGATCCCTCTTGAAGGCCGCCGGCTTTACGGACTGGGAGCTGGAGCGTCCCTGGATCGGGGTAGCCAATTCCTACAACCAAATCATCCCAGGCCATGTCCACCTGAGGCGGATCGTGGAAGCGGTGAAGGCCGGCATCTATGCGGCCGGCGGCCTTCCCATAGAATTCCCGACGATCGGCGTCTGCGACGGCATCGCCATGAACCATGCCGGCATGAAGTTTTCCTTGCCTTCGCGCGAACTGATCATGGACTCTGTCGAGGTGATGGCTCAGGGCCATGCCTTTGACGGCCTCGTGATGGTGACGAACTGCGACAAGATCATCCCGGGCATGGCGATGGCCGTGGCAAGGTTGAATATCCCCTCCATCGTCATTTCCGGAGGGCCGATGCTCACGGGGCTGCTCAATGGCAAGGAGATCGACCTCAATACGGTGTTCGAAACCGTGGGCAAGCATATCGCGGGGAAGGCCACGGACGCCGAGCTCCTCGAAGTCGAGAACGCGGCCTGCCCGGGCTGCGGCTCCTGTTCGGGCATGTTCACCGCCAATACAATGAACTGCATGATGGAAGCTTTGGGGCTCGCTCTGCCGGGCAATGGGACAATTCCTGCGGTATACGCGGAGCGGGACAGGCTTGCCAAGGATGCGGGGCGAGCAATCATGGCGCTTGTCGAGCGGGATATCAAACCGCGCGATATTCTTACCCGCGCTGCTTTCGAGAATGCCATTGCCGTAGACCTGGCTCTGGGCGGGTCGACGAATACCGCATTGCACTTGCCGGCAATTGCGCATTCGGCGGGCATCGATCTTCCAATCGATCTTTTCAACGAAATCGGAGAGCGAGTGCCACACCTCTGCAGTATGTCGCCGGGCGGTCCACACCACATTCAAGACCTGTATGCCGCTGGCGGTGTGCAGGCAGTCATGGCCAGGCTTTCGGAAAGGGGGCTTATCAAGACAGGCGCGCTGACAGTGACCGGCCAGACAGTGTCCTCCAATTTGAAGCGTGCACGCGTGCGGGATGATAATGTAATCCGGCCTCTCGACAAGCCGTATCATGAAAAGGGCGGACTGGCGGTACTCCATGGTTCGCTTGCTCCGCTCGGCTCGGTGGTCAAACAAGCCGCAGTAGCACCCGAAATGATGGTACATACCGGGCCTGCCCGCGTGTTCAACAGCGAAGAGGAAGCTTATGCAGCCATTATGGCGCAGAAAATCAACGATGGCGATGTCGTCGTGATTCGCTATGAAGGGCCAAAAGGCGGGCCGGGCATGCGCGAAATGCTCTCGCCTACTGCAGCGCTTGCGGGAATGGGAAAAGACAAGACTGTGGCGCTCATCACAGATGGGCGATTTTCCGGTGCGACCAGGGGTTCGGCGGTTGGCCATGTGTCGCCCGAGGCAGCTGAAGGCGGGCCAATTGCGCTGGTTCATGAAGGGGATCTTATTCGCGTCGATATCCCTGGCAAAAAGCTCGATATCCTAGTCGGCGAAGCCGAGCTTGCGCGGCGCAGAGCGGAATGGAAGCCGTATGTGCAGCCTGTTGAGAGTGAATTTTTGAATCGATATCGGCGCGCGGTGACATCGGGGGCGAAAGGGGCGATCCTTGAGTAGTGCTCTCAACCTTGTGTAAAGAATTGAAGCAAAGAGGGTAGATTTGTGCGAATACCTCTATGACCGCCCCTGCGGTCAAGGAGGGTATTCGTGCACTGGTTTGCCTTTTG
>PGXP01000186.1 GCA_002839205.1 Spirochaetae bacterium HGW-Spirochaetae-9 | reverse complement strand
GAATTTTGGAAAGACGAACCGGAAATTGCCGCGGAGCTTGAAGAGGTCGGTTCGTTGATACAGGACGCGATAGATCGTTCCCACTCTTTTGTCCGTCAGATGCTTGCCGCCCAGGTACGAACCAGCGGCAAGTTGCTACGCCCCGCCTTGGTATTGATCGGCTCACGCTTGGGGAAGCCCGAGCGAAGGGCCGAAGTCAAGCGTATAGCCAGTGTGTTGGAGATGATCCATATGGCCTCGCTGGTCCATGACGATATCATCGACGATGCCCGGACACGTAGGGGGATCCCCACCTTGTATGCCCAGACCGGAGCGAAACAAGCGGTATTGGCAGGAGATTACCTCCTGTCCAGGGCAATGGCATTGGTCGGAGGCAGCGAGGGAGACCTCGAGGCCTCGGCAGTGTCGAATGCGTTCAGCAGGTTATGTGAAAGCGAATTGGAACAGGATGCCGGACAGGGGGATTTTTCCATTTCGACCGCCACCTATCTTCGGAGAATCGCAGGAAAGACCGCATCGTTGTTCGCCTTGAGTTCGTATGCAGGAGCGGCGGTTGCGGAATCGGACAAGTGTGTCCAAAGACGCATGCACCGCATCGGGTACAATATGGGCATGGCCTTCCAGATCCAGGACGATATTCTCGATTACGATGGCGACAAGGAAAAGCTGGGCAAGGAACCTGGAAAGGATTTGCTCTGCGGTATTCCAACCCTACCCCTATTGGAAGCCATGGAGATTGAAAAGGCCCTGCCCCTGGAAGACCAGCTTCTGCACCGGATCACCGGAAAAGCAAAACTGTCCAAACGGGATGTGGTGCGTGCTGTCCGTCGGGTGACCGAGCTGGGAGGATTGGAAAAATCCAAGATTCTTGCTACAACATACTCCGAACGGGCGCTGAAGGATATTCATGCTTTGGGAAACGAACAGGTTTCCTCTATCCTTCTGGGCATGTTCGACAAACTGTCCGATCGAAAAAAATGAAAGGTATCCATACCCCAGGGCAAGCCCTGGACCCAGGATACTTCGCATCCTTCGCCGCCCCAAGGGGAATCTGAATGTCTATAGAACAGCACATACTTGATTCGGAATTCGAGCTTATGCTCGACCATCTCGCCTTGCGCTCCAAGAGTCCCAAGTTCGATATCACGGATATTGAACAGGAACTGCACCACCTGTTGGTCTATCAAGGCCAGGATTGGGTCGGTAGGGGTGAAATCAAGAACGCCGAGATCCAAGGCCATGTCTATGCCTACCAGGTATTCCTGAAACGGTGGAAAGACAAGCATCCTGAAAATTGAACATCGTAACAAAGGGCTGCGCATTGGCAGCCCTTCTCCGTACACGAATCTTCTAGAAATCGAAATTGTCCGGATCCGGTCCGAACCGCTTTCCTGTATGCAAGGTATCGATCAGGTTTATCTCATCGGCACTCAATGAGAAATCGAAGACAAGTGCATTTTCCCGGATCCGATGGTCATGGACCGATTTGGGTATGACCACCACCCCATGCTGGATATGCCAGCGAAGGACGATCTGGGCAGGACTCTTCTGGTATTTCTTGGCCAAGTCCAACAGAACGGGAATATCGAGATTCCCCTTCATCAACGGACTCCAAGCCTCGACGACAATATTGTTCAACTGGCAGAAGTCGCGGATATCCTTCTGGTTCATCAAGGGATGCAATTCGATTTGGTTTACCGCAGGAACAACATCGCTCGCATCGAGAATATCCTTCAAATGATGGATCTGGAAATTGCTCACTCCAATCGCACGTACCTTTCCCTGTTTGTAGAGCTCGGTCATAGCCCGCCAAGTATCCAGGTATTTTCCTTTCACCGGCCAATGGATCAGGTACAGGTCGAGATACTCGAGGCCCAATTTCTTCAGACTCGTCCCGTATGCCTGCAACGTGGCTTCGTAGCCTTGATCGGCATTCCACACCTTGGAGGTTATGAACAGTTTCTCCCGTTCAATACCACTCTCCTTTATCGCTTGGCCAACACCTTCCTCATTTCCGTACACCGCTGCGGTGTCTATGCTCCGGTATCCGGCACGCAACGCCGATTTCACCGCACTCACCACAGGCGAACCGTCACCTACCTTGAAAACTCCCAGGCCAAGCCCGGGCATGGCTACACCATTGTTGAGCATAACTGTATCTTGCAAATTCTGGATCATCGATTCCTCCTCTTCTGGATATAACTACAATATAGTTGAAAAACTGAGGAACGGCCAATTGTGAAAAAAGGCCGGACTTGTTGTGTCCGACCTTTTCTCGCTTCGTTTGGCAACCAGCTGCTACCGCAACTCGGTTACTCCAGTAACAGAAGATGGTTCATCCATCGTAAAACTATCCAAATACTCCTGTTTCAGGAAGTAGACGTTCCCATCGACTGTTCCATCCACAAGATGAAATCCATTCGCCTCGACGTACACATCACCACGGAATGTTCCACCCTGGATTCGTGTATTCTGGCTTCTCACCGTCATACGGGGAGCAATGACAGTATAGCGCTCGGTAATTTTTCTGTTCGCATCCTGAGCATAGAACGCCAGTTTCCTGTACGGCTTGTCATTCTGGGTGAACTGTCCATCAACGACAATTTCACTATCAAGTGACAGATCCTGTACCACAGCGATTATCCATGTTCCATCCGGACCGACCGCGGAAAGAAAATCCGAAGCCTTATCGACTATCGAAGCCGTTGTGATAGCATCCGGTTCTGCTACCGCTGCCGGAGCAGGTGCTACTACAGCCGGTGCCGCCGGTGCGACGGGTGCTTCTTTTTTTGCACAACCAGCAACAATCAATACCAAAGAGAAAATTGCAATAAGCAATAGAAAATTTCTTCTACCCATGTTGAGCCTCCGTAATCAGGCTAGTGCAAATCTCGTGAAAAATCAATACTCTACCATATCGATAGGGTATAATTCATCTGCCGATTTGTCTGCTTTTCTCGGTTACCCATCAGGAAAGGGTATTTGGCTTTTGCACCGTACAGACAAATAAAGGTATCGACATTCCAGGACAAGAAGTGGGGACTCGGGAAGCGTTGTCTCATGTACCACCCCAAGAAACTCCGTGTGGAAATATAGTTCCGATTGTTTACCTTTTCTTTGGAATTTGAGATGATGGCTACATGGCAGACACAGCAACTTCACATTTTTCATCCATGCAAGTGAATCTTCATACACATTCATGGTATTGTGGACATGGGACCGGTCAACTGTCCGAATATGTTTCATCGGCTCGCAGTGCAGGAATACCTGTCCTTGGTTTCAGTGAACATTGTCCCGTACCCGACGGACGTTGGAAGAATTCCCGTATGGCGTATACCCAGATGGACACCTATCTGCAGGAATGCCGGACATTGGGAGCCTCGAACAACGATATGCACATCCTTTGCGGATTCGAGTGCGATTACGACGCGCGGTACATCCAATGGTACGCTGAACATCTGGTCGATACGAAAAAGGTCGATTACCTCTGTTTCGGTGTCCACTACCTGGTTGGGCCTGACGGTAAGGAGACCTACATCAAGAATCTGCCGTCACAAAAGCAATGGTTGGATTTGTATACCGATACGTATGTGGCAGGATTGAAAAGCGGGTTGTTCCTGTTCGGAGTGCATCCCGACCTGTTCGGCATGTTCTACAAAGAATGGGACAAGGATGCCGAGT
>PGXP01000185.1:3714-7130 GCA_002839205.1 Spirochaetae bacterium HGW-Spirochaetae-9 | reverse complement strand
GTGCTGCCTATCACGGGCCGGCCGGCTGGCTGGTGCGACCTCATCGCGCGCGAAT
The DNA here is from genome assembly GCA_002839205.1 of Spirochaetae bacterium HGW-Spirochaetae-9. Next base: position 7,075 of record PGXP01000185.1, on the reverse strand, counting down.
GGCCGGTGGATGGCGTCGTGGGCGAGAATGGCGCCTTCGTGTTCTGGGAGGAATCGGAGGGGCGGCACCTGAAAACCCTCATCCATCCGGCAGCGGTCCGCAATGATGCCCCCGCCCTCGCGAGCGCGCTTGCGCGAGCCCTCGCACGCGCCCAAGCCGAAGTGCCGGGCTGCCGCCTTGCCCGTGACCAGTTTGCCCGCCTCTACGATATAGCCATCGATTTCGCCGAAGAGGAGCCCATTCTCCCCCTCTCCGACGCGCTGAAAATCAAGGCGATATGTGAGGAGGAAGGCGCCCGCGCCAAGGTGAGCTCCATCCACGTCAACGCCTGGATGGGCAACTACGACAAGCTCGGCATGGCGATCCGTTATCTCGCCGCCCGCTTCGGCTACGACGATGTGCGCGATCGCGCGAGCGTCGTCTTCGTCGGCGACTCGCCCAACGACGAGCCCATGTTCGAACACTTCCCCCTCGCCTGCGGCGTGGCCAACGTTCGCCGCTACGAAAGCCTCATGCGCGTCCAGCCCGCCTTTGTAGCGGCGAAAGAATACGGCGCGGGATTCGCCGAGATCGTCGACACGCTGCTGGCGCTGCGTTCGCCCGCCGGCGCCCATGTCAGGAGAGCACTATGAAAGCCATCGTCATCTACACTTCGACCACAGGTTTCACGAAGAAATACGCCGAGTGGATCGCCGAGGATTTGGGCGCCGACCTCGTCGAGGCGAAAAGCCTAAAGGCCGAATCGCTTCAGGCATACGACACGATAATCTACGGCGGCAGCCTCCATGCCGTCGGCATACGGGGCATCCAGGCGCTCAAAAGGAACTTCGCGCGCCTGGACGGCAAGAAAATCATCGTCTTCGCCACCGGGGCCACGCCATCGAGGGCCGATGTGCCTGTGGAAGTCATCGATGCCAATTTTTCACCCGAGGAACGCTCCCGGATTCGTTTCTTCTACCTGCGCGGCGGTTTCGACTACTCGAAGCTCGGGCTGGTCGACAAGCTCCTCATGGGCCTGCTCAAGCTGAAGATCAAGGGAAAGAAGGAGAGAACGCCCGACGAGAAGGGCATGCTCGCCGCCTATTCACAGCCTGTCGATTTCACGAAAAGGGATCATATAAAGGATCTCGTCGCCTTCGCCGCGGAACTGGAGGTCAAGCCATGAAAGTCACCGTACTCGTCGAAAACACGCCCAAAGACGCATCCATCAGGGCCGAGCATGGCCTTTCCTTCTATATAGAAGCCTGCGGGAAGAAAATCCTTCTCGACGCCGGCCAGAAGAGCCTCTTCCTCGAGAACGCTGCCCTGCTCGGCCGCGACCTCGCAGCCGTCGATTTCGCCGTCCTTTCCCATGGTCATGGCGACCATGCGGGCGGCCTCACCGCCTTCAGGGAAGTAAACCCGAGCGCCCCCATCTACATGGCGCGATCGGCTACCCGGCGATACTACGTGAAAAAATACGGCATCCTCTTTTTCAATGCAGGCATGGACAGAGCTTTTGTCGGCGACCCGGGCATCGTTTCCCTGGATGGCGACAAGGAACTCGCGCCAGGGATCCATGCCCTCGTGGGATTCGACCGAAAGGCCAACTATCTCACGACGAGCGCCAATCTCTATATGCGAAAGGGCTGGGGCTTCAGGCGCGACGACTTCTCCCACGAACTCGCCCTCGTAATCCGTGAAGGCGACACCGCATGCATCTTCAGTTCCTGCTCGCACTCGGGCCTGCACAACATCATGGGAAAAATTTCTGAGGCTGGGCTGCTCGCCGCAAAGAACCTGGTATTCGCGGGAATGCATCTCTACCGGGCGCCGGGCACGCAGACCGAGAGCCCCGCCATCCTCGACCGCTTCGCCGCCGATCTTCTCGCCTTTCCCGGCACGACCTATTATGCCGGCCATTGCACGGGCTTCGTCGCCTTCGAACGCCTTTCGGCGACGATGGGCGAGCGCCTCAAGCCCCTGCGCTGCGGCGATGTCTTTGAGGTTTGAGGCTCAAGCCCAGCGCAGCAGTCCCGGCACGAAACGCTCGCCCAGGGCTGGATGCTTGGGCAGAATGCGGATCGAATAGCCGATCTGGCCCGTCAGCTTCCCGTTGGCGACGGCGCCGTACTTCCACATCGTGCCTTCGTTCGAAACAGGTTCCATCTCGGTGCGTTCTGGCTGCTCGATCTCGCCCTTGCTCGTCAGAGGTCCACGGTAGCATTCCACACGCACTTCATCGGGCGATAGGCCGGCGAGATTCACCATCGCCTCGATGTGGATCTTGGTACCGCGCACGATGACGGGAGGAGCGTCGTCGCGCACCTCGGTGATAGCTACCTGTGGCCAGAGCGATTTCGCCCTGTCGAGGTAGCCCAGGAGGGTTTTCGAGGAAGTGTAGCCCTCGGCCTTGAGCCTCGAGCCTTCGGCCATGGCGGGCTTGTAGTAGGCGCCATAGTACTCCTCGAGCATCCGATGGCTCGAAAAATCCCTGCCGATCGACTTTATCGAGGCACGCATCTTTGCGATCCAGTCGCGAGGGATGCCGTCCCTGCCTCTCCGGTAGAAGGTGGGGAGAATTTCACGCTCGAGGAGGTCGTAGAGAGCTTCGCTCTCTATCTTGTCCTGCAGTTCCTCATCCTTGTATTCCTCGCCGAGGCCGATAGCCCAGCCGATGGCGGGGTTGTAGCCCTCAGCCCACCAGCCATCGAGGACGGAGCAGTTGAGGACGCCGTTCATGCCGGCTTTCATGCCCGATGTGCCCGAGGCTTCGAGTGGACGGCGCGGCGTGTTGAGCCAGACGTCGGAACCCGAGGTCATGTAGTGCGCCATGTTCATGTCGTAGTCTTCCAGGAAGACGAGGCGGCCGAGCACTTCTTCCTTGCGGGAGAAGTGGACGAGTTCCCTGATGAGTTCCTTGCCGGGAATGTCGTGGGGATGGGCCTTGCCGGCGAAGACGATCTGCATGGGCATGTCGCGGCTCGAAAGGAGGCGGATCAGCCTGTCGGGGTCACTCAGAAGGAGGTTGCCGCGCTTGTAGGTGGCAAATCGGCGCGCGAAGGAAAGCGTGAAGATGGAAGGCGAAAGGGTGTCGCCGGCTTCGATGAGGGCGGGGTCGGTGATGCCGAGGCGGGCCATCGAGGCGCCGAGCCTGCCACGGCTGAACACGACGAGGCGCTCCCTCCTGCGCTCATGGGTGCGCCAGAGTTCCTCGTCGGAGACCCTGTCCATTCTGTCCCAGATATCCTTGGAGCCCGGTTCGGCGTTGAAGCGGGGGCCGAGATAGCGGTCGAGAAGCTCTAGCATGTCGTGGCTTATCCAGGTACGGGGATGGACACCATTCGTCACGTGGCCGATGGGGATTTCGCCAGCGGGCAGC
>PGXP01000185.1:0-3693 GCA_002839205.1 Spirochaetae bacterium HGW-Spirochaetae-9 | reverse complement strand
CCCTCGAGACCTCGCCGTGAAGGGCCGACACGCCGTTGGCGTAGGCTGAGAGCTTGAGGGCGAATACCGTCATGCAGAAGCTTTCGTTGTGGTCGCCTGGATTTTCCCTGCCCAGCGAGAGGAATTCGCCCCAATCGCCGCCCAGGTTCTGAATCCAGCGACGGAAGTACTTTTCAATGAGGTCGATGCCGAAGCGTTCGTTGCCTGCGGGCACGGGGGTATGGGTGGTGAAGATGTTGGTAGGGATAAAAGCCTGGACCGCTTCCCTGACGGAGAGCCCATGCTCGGCCATCATGATGCGTATCCGCTCGAGTGCGAGGAAAGCCGAATGGCCTTCGTTCATGTGGGTGGCCGCCACGGGTACGCCGAGGGCGGCGAGCGCCCTGACACCGCCTATGCCGAGGACGATTTCCTGGCGGATCCGCGTTTCCTTGTCGCCGCCATAGAGGGTGGCGGTGATGGTCCTGTCCTCGGGGGCGTTTTCGGGAATATTGGTGTCGAGAAGGTAGAGCCTTGAGCGGCCGACCTTCACTTCCCAGATTGCGGCATGCACCAGTTTGTCGGCCAGTTCCACGGAGATTAGTATGGCTTTGCCGTCGGCGTCGCAGCATTGCTGCACAGGCATGTTGTACCAGTCGTTCTCGGGGTAGGATTCCTGCTGGAAGCCGTCGGCGTTGAGGTACTGCTTGAAGTAGCCCTGGCGGTATAGGAGGCCGACGCCGACGAGGGGGAGACCCAGGTCGCTCGAGGTTTTCATGTGGTCACCGGAGAGGATGCCGAGACCGCCCGAATAGGTGGGCAGGGAGACGTCGATGCCAAATTCCATCGAAAAGTAGGCGGTGATGGGGGATTTGGGTCCCTTGTACCAAGTTTCGCCCTTTTTATAGCGCTCGAAGAGGTTTTTTACGTCATTGAGCGAGGCGATGAAGGAATCGTCCTGGGCAAGCTGCTCGAAGCGCTCCTGGCTCACCATGCCCAACATCTTGGTGGGATTCTGGCCGCTTGCGGCCCAGGCATCCTGGTCGATACGGATAAAGAGGGAGACGGCTTCGAAATTCCACGAGAGCCATAGGTTGCGGGCTATAGTCTCAAGGGCGGCGAGTTCGCCCTCCAGCCTCGGCTTGACGGTATGGGTAAGTATTTTCATCGTGCTTCCACCTTCTCTCATCACTCTTTTTGGGCTCCGAAAAGATCCTGGAGCCTGCCGAAAATACTGCGGGCTTTTTCGTTCGATTCGGGTTCGCGCGGTTCGGGCGCTTTATGTTCAGGCAGGGATGGTTCCGCGTCACGGATTCGGGGATTGGGGCGATTCGCGTCGCGCTTTCTCTGCCCCTGCTTTCCGCCATCGGCCGCAGGGACTTTGCCCAGGTTCCGGGCATATTTCTTTTTATAGAGGGCGAGTCTTTCTTCCATCGTCATCGCGTAGGGGTTGGCCACTGCGGGACGCTCGGGTCTCGCGGCTTCCGGCCTCGGACGCTCGGACGCGGGACGCTGCGGCAGAGGGCGCTCCGGCCTTTCCTGTCGGCGGGCTTCGAGCCGCTCTTCATGCGGGCTCTCGCCATGCCTGTCGTCGCGTCCATGCCGATCATCGCGGTCGCGATGTCTATCCCCGCCGCGCTTATCCCCGCCGCGCTCGTCCCCGCCGCGCTCATCCCCGCCGCGCCTGTCATCGCGGCCGCGGAACCGAGGCTCAGGCATCTCGATGCGCTGGCCGGCGCTAAGGTCTTTTGGAAGCTCGGCGCTGGCGTCGAGGGTTGTCAGCGAAAGCGACGCGTCGATCGCCCGCTCGATGGCGGGGATTCCATACATGTAGCGTTCGCAGACAAGGTTATAGACCATGGTGCCGGAATCCTGCTTTTTCAGGAAATTGAGGCGCTCGAAGTAGAATTCAGGTTCGAGGGGAATATCATAGTTGATGACGCTTGAAAATTCGGGGCGGTTCAGGCCTTTGGCGCCGTCGTCGGTGAGCACGAGGATAAAGCTGTCGGCCGGGAAGCGCGAGGCTTTGGCAACGGGGGGCGTGGCCGCTGCAGGCGTAGCATCCACCTCAGGCTCGACGGCTACTGCTTCCCTGCTCTGCCCATTCCAGGTCAACGCCTTGGTGACGATCTGGTTTTTCCTGTCGGGATTGAGGTTGCCAGCGATATAGTCAGCCCCGATTCCGTTCAGGACCAGGCGGGCCGAAAGCTCGGCGGCCGTGGACTTGAGGTTGCAGAACACGCAGAGGTGATGGTTTTCGCCCTCGAGGAGGAGTTGGAGAATAAACCTGATCTTGTCGGCCTCTTCCATTTTGCGAGAGATGGCGGCCGTCGTGCCTGCCGAGCCCATCGTTTCGCCAAGCTTGATCTCACGGGGACTGTCGGAAAAATCCCATGCGAAATTTTTAGCCCTTGGCGTGTGCTTGTTCGCGATGACGAGGGTTTTGCGTTCCCAGGAAGGTAGAAGGTGACCCTGGATTTTCCGTATGAACTCTCCCGGCAGTTCTGCCAGAAGGTCGGCCTGGTCGGCGATGACGAAGCCATATTCCCTAGGCCTGAAAGACCCTGTCGGGATAAGGTCGGCAAAGGTCTGGATCGAGGTTACCAGAAGGCTGGCGTCCCTCGTCGTATCGCTGCCGGCATTGTCCGCGCCGAGGAGAACGGGTTTCGTGATCTTCCCGAGGCCCTCAGCCATCCGGAGGGCGGTGGTGCAGGCCGCGGCGGCTGCATCCTCGTCGTGGCAGAGGTAGAGGGCCTTGCCCCGCTCCGCGACGCGATTGGCCAGGGAAAGCCAATAGAGGGCGGGGAATACGAAGATCTGCTCCCTCTCCTTCCTGATGTCCGTCCTGACAAACAGATTCTCATCATTTTCGAAAAGGCTGGCCAACAGTCTTTCGTAGAAAACCGATCGATATGCATTGGAAGCATCAGCGGCAGAAGAGAGCGCCGCATCGATGGAAAAACGTGATAAGTCCATATACGTTCCTAAACTATAAAAATATGTGCCCGGATTTCCGGGAACGCTTTGAATGCAAGGTACAGAGAAGAATGATACCGTAAAGCCAGGGAATAGTGAAGGCATGGCTTGGGAGAAGGAGAGTACAGCAAGTTTTACAAAATTTATATATAGGCATTTATCGAGATATAGTGTATAATTCGCCCGGAAAATTAATCCAATTATATTTATCGGGAGTTTCTTAATGAGCGATTCGAAGAAAATCCTTATTCTCGGCGGCGGCTACGGTGGCGTAAAAGCGGGAAAAATCCTGGAAAAGCATTTCAGGAAAAATCCGAATGTCGAGATCACGCTTGTGGACATGCGACCATTCCACACCCTCATGACGGAGCTGCATGAGGTAGCCGGCTGGCGCACAGAGCCCGAGTCGGTGCAGGTGAGCTTCAAGAAGATCTTCGGCGCGCGCCGCATCAATGTCGTGCTCGACAAGATCGAAAAAGTGGACTTCGAAGCCAAGAAGGCTTTCGGAACCACAGGTACCTATGCCTTCGACTATATCGTCGTCGGCGTCGGCGCAGAACCCGAATACTTCGGCATTCCCGGCATCAAGGAAAACAGCTTCTCGCTCTGGTCCTTCGAGGACGCGATGAAGGTGCGCAACCACGTCGAGCACATGTACCTTGCCGCTTCCAAGGAACTGGATGCCGAAAAGCGCAGGCGCATGCTCACCTTCGTGGTGGCAGGCGCCGGATTCACTGG
>PGXP01000184.1 GCA_002839205.1 Spirochaetae bacterium HGW-Spirochaetae-9 | reverse complement strand
CCGACAAGCCCCTCATAGTCCTGACCCATTCCCCGCCATACGGCACAAACGCCGACAAGCATGGTGAAGCCCATGTAGGCTCCCAGTCTTTTGCCCGTCTGATGCTCGAATTCTGCCCTGCAGTGTGGATCTGCGGTCATATACACGAATCCCGCTGCGTTTCACTTGAGGATGGTACACTCGTTATAAATCCCGGTCCCTGCAATGCCGGCTGCTATGGCATTCTGGAGATACAGATAGGCCCCGGCGGAAAATTTACCGCCGGGGCCTATCTCTCCCGATGAACGCCGGCTTAAAGCCTAGCGTCCCGTGGAGCTGTACAGGTACTTGAAGTAATCCATGCTGGTGGAAAGCGTCTTCTTGAAATTGGGCACCGTGGCCTTGTAGGATTCCATAGCCTTCCAGAACTCGAAGAAAGAGACATCTCTGCCATAGGCATCGGCGAAAATCTTGGTCGCTTCGGCGTCGGCCTTGCCTTTCAGGGTTTCCGACTTTTCGTATGCCGAGGAGAGAACCGATCGCTTCTCGTTCTCAAGCTTACCCAGCCACTCGGCCTTCTTGCCTTCGCCATAGGAGCGGAAAGCCTGGGCAATCTGGTTTCTTTCCTTGATCATCCGCTGATAGACAGAGTCCGTCAGTTCTTCCGAATAGCGGATCTGCCGGGGAATTATGTCCAGAACCTCAATGCCGAATTCAGGAGCGATTGTCGCTACGATTTTGATCATATCGTTGGAGAGGTTTTCCCGCCCCTTTTCAATCTTCTCGAATTGGGTCTGGCTGCTTGTCATTTCGTCGAGCGATGAAGTGCCGATAGATTCTCCTGTCTGGAAGGTTTCCACAGGCTTGTCCTTCATGATCTCGTCAGAATTCCGCACGGCTTCCCGCAGGTAGTTGGAAGAGATCACAGTGCGCACCGCAGAATCCATCACATCGTCCAGGCGACCATAGGCGGCATCGAGACTACCCACTGATTCATAGAATTTGACAGGATCGACGATACGCCAGCGGGCCGTGGTATCCACCCAGATGAATTGGTTTTCCTTCGTCGGTATCCGCTGCTTCTCGCCATCCCAGGAAAGAAGACGCTTGGGATACTTTATTATTTCATCGATGAAGGGGCTCTTTAATTTCAAGCCCGCATCCTGATGCACTTTCATGATCTTGCCGAAACGGACGGAAACAGCCTGTTCGCCTTCATTGAGAATGAAAAATGGCCCGGCAATAAGGACAGCAGCCGCGATGATCGCCAGAACGATTGTGATGATAAGTGTTTTCTTCATTTGGGCTGCCCCCCGGCCGCGTCGAGGATTTTGACGGGAAGTAGATTGGTGAAGGCTTTGTCGATAAGTTCAACATCCTTGCTTTCGGAGAATACCGCATCGACCATCTCGTAATAGAGACGCTTCCTGGTGACATCGGGCGCTTTGCGATATTCATCGAGAACTGAGACAAAGCGCGCTACATCGCCTTTTGCCTTGTTCACCCTTTCTGTGGAATAGCCCTGGGCGATTTCGATGATCTGGTCAGCCTGTCCCTTAGCTTTTGGAATCTCGGCATTGTAGGCTTCCTTGCCTTCGTTTATCAGGCGGTTCATATCCTGGATGGCTTTATTCACATCCTCGAAAGCAGCCTGGACTCCCTCTGGGGGTACGATATTCTGAAGCTGAACCTGAGTGATTTGGATTCCGAGACCATATTTGAGGAATATGTCATTCATCATAACGACAGCGTGGTCCTGGATGTTCTGGCGATCGGAGCCGATGACGCTGAGTATCAGCCTGTCGCCCACCAGCCTGTTTATGACCGATTGAGATATGTCCCTAATTGTCTTTTGCTTGTCAGAGACATTGAAGAGCCAGGCTTTTGGATCGATTACTCGGTATTGGATGATCCATTCGACATCGACGATGTTGAGATCTCCTGTGAGCATTGTCGATTCTTCGGAGAATTTCTGGTCGGAGTACTGAGTAACCACCCCGCTCTTGATAGTCCTGAATCCGAAAGTTTCAGTTTGCACTACCTTAGTCTTGACCAAATATGCTTTCTGCAGGCCAAAGGGGAGCTTGTAATGCAACCCCGCTCCAAGGGTCTTGGAGTACTTGCCCAAGGTCGTGATGACGGCATTCTCCGTCTGATCGACGACGATGAAGCTCGTGGACAGAAATACGATCGCCGCTATGGCGATGACGACGATGATGATGACAGGGCCCTTGAGATTGAGTTTGGGCAACTTGGGCATCCTGGGCATCTTGGGAGTGAAAACCGGATCGGGCATCTATGTCCCCTCCTGGAATCGAAATTTCCTAAGTATTAAATATACTTCTTTTTCCGGGTTGGAAAAGGATGAGAGGATTTTTTTATCAAAATGTGGAGGAAATGGGGCGGAAAGCTCACGTGGCAGGTCGGGGAAGAGCTGTTCATCGAAAGAGAGTTTCCACGCATGTAGGTAATATGGCTGATCGCATCGCGTTCCGCCATATTTGGTATCGCCGAGGAGGGGGTGGCCATGATGGGATCCTTGGGCCCTGATCTGGTGGGTTCTCCCTGTCAGAAGCCGTATTGCGGCGAGGGTTATGGATCCATTGGAAGCGATGGGATGGATGTCTGTGATGGCTTCCTTCGCCTCCGTGGCTTCGACTGGCTTGTCTGGTGAGGTACGGGATGAATCCACAAAACTGCGGCGAAGTTCTGTATCTCTCGAAAGAGAATCCCTCCAGCATTCATCGCTTTCCAGCCTGCCTTCCACGATGGCGAGATAGGTTTTGCGCACCGCCCCTCGCCGTAGGGCGGCGCTGAAAGCCATAGCGCCGGCGAGACTTCGGGAAAAGGTGATAAGACCCGACGTGTTCCTGTCCAGTCTGTGCAATGGGCCAGGCCTGAAGGCGAGCGACGCTTCCAGCCTGTCTGCAAGATAGGCTCTCACCTGGGCATCGAGGCTTCCTGGACCATCGTGAACGAGGAGTCCTGAGGGTTTATTGATGAAGAGGAGGTCTGAGGTTTCAAGCACTATCGAGAGGCTGTTCTCCACAGGGTGCTTGCCGGTGGAATCGGGTACGGAGTCGGTGCTGGGCAGGATACCGCGGCTGTACTCAATCCTGTCGCCTTCAAGACAGCGGTAATCGGGCTTCCGCCTGAGTCCGTTGACGCGGATCTCGCCCTTGCGGAGTGCCTTGTGCAGGGCCGAGAGCGCTGTTTCCTTCAATATGATGCGCAGCAACCTGTCGAGCCTTCGACCCTCGTCATCGGCGGAAACGGTTTGGCTGAAGGCTGCTTTCATCGGGTCATGATAGCGAGGCTGCCTTGCTGCCGTCAATGAAGACGGACGATAAAAGCCGGCGGAAGACTTGACAGGGGGGCGCCGGAACGTGAAAATTCGGAAGCGATGAAAACCGATGCAACAGAACTCCGTATACTCCTCGAGAATCCAATTTTCCTTTCAGCATTTTTCAGCCTCCTTATAGCGCAGTTCATCAAGGCTGTCATCGCACTGATAAAGGCCAGGCGCAGCGAAGATCTCAGGGAAGCCATGTTCACCTTTTTCTGGCGCACGGGGGGAATGCCTTCCAGCCATTCTGCCGTCGCCATCTCGATCAGCGCCGCTGTGGCCCTCACCGAGGGTTTTTCCAATCTCTTTATCGTCTCGCTTTTCCTTTCCCTCATCGTCATTCGCGATGCGCTAGGTGTAAGGCGCTCTGCAG
>PGXP01000183.1 GCA_002839205.1 Spirochaetae bacterium HGW-Spirochaetae-9 | reverse complement strand
AAGTTCGACGACACCTTCATGTCCTATGTGAGAAACGCCATCACAGAAAACGCCACCGACAAGGCCGAGGTGGAGGTTGTGGACAGCCAGAATGCCCAGCCCACCCAGAACGACCAGGTGGACGCCTTCCTCTCCAAGAAAATGAAGGCTATCGCCATCAACCCCGTCGACCGCACAGCGGCCGCCGCCATCATCGAGAAGGCCAAGGCCAAGAAGACCCCCGTCGTCTTCTTCAACCGCGAGCCCCTCGCCGACGACATGAAGTCCTGGGATAAGGTCTACTATGTCGGCGCCAAGGCCGAGCAGTCCGGAACCATGCAGGGCCAGATCGTCGTGGACTACTGGAAGGCCAATCCCGCCGCCGACAAGAACAAGGACGGCAAGATCCAGTACATCATGCTCAAGGGCGAGCCCGGACACCAGGACGCGGAACTCCGCACCCAGTTCTCCATCCAGGCCATCACCGACGCAGGCATCGGCGTGGACAAGCTCGCCGAAGACACCGCCATGTGGGACCGCCCGAAGGCTTTCGAGAAGATGAAGGCATTCTACGCCGCGAACGGCGACAAGATCGAAGTCGTGCTCTGCAACAATGACGACATGGCTCTCGGCGCCATCGAAGCCCTCAAGTCCGAAGGCTATTTCGCCGGCACCAAGCAGATAGTCGTCGTCGGCGTCGACGCCACCGCTCCTGCCCTCCAGGCTGTCGAGGAAGGCACCCTCCTGGGCACTGTCCTCAACGACGCGAAGAACCAGGGCAAGGCTACCTTCGACCTGGCCTACGCTCTCGCCAAGGGCGAGGATGTCGCCAAGGCGGGCTGGGAAATCACCGATGGCAAATATGTCTGGGTTCCCTACCAGATGGTTACCAAGGACAATTACACCCAGTTCAAATAAGCGCTGGGGGTATCACTTTCTTTGAAGGCAAAAAGGGTGTATGTATACTGCATGCACCCTCTTTTTTTATTATGTATCAGAAGGGAGGCATCTCATGGGCGACGCTGAATACGTCCTGGAGATGAACCACATTTCCAAAAGTTTCCCCGGAGTGAAGGCCCTCGATGGGGTCAGCATCAAGGTAAGACCCGGCAGCGTCCATGCCCTGATGGGCGAAAACGGCGCCGGGAAATCGACCCTGATGAAATGTCTCTTCGGTATCTACCTCCCCGATGAAGGAGAAATCCTGCTCGACGGGAAGCCGGCCACTTTCGCAACATCGCGTCAGGCCCTCGATGCCGGCATATCGATGATCCACCAGGAGCTTCTCCCTGTACCCTACAGGCCGGTGATGGAAAACCTCTGGCTGGGCAAGATCCCAGTCAAAACCTATGGTCCTTTCAAGTTTGTTGACCACAAAAAAATGTTCGAAGAGACAAAGTCCGTATTCTCCCTGCTCGGGATGGACATCGACCCGAAAACCTGGGTTCGCAACCTTTCGGTATCCAAGATCCAGTCGCTCGAGATAGCCAAGGCTGTTTCCAACAATTCGCGGGTCATCATCATGGACGAACCCACATCCTCGCTCACCTCCAACGAGGTCGAGCAGCTTTTCAGGATCATCAACGACCTGAAGAAGAAGGGTGTGGCTATCATCTACATCTCCCACAAGATGGAAGAAATCCTCCAGATTTCCGATGAAGTATCGATCATGAGGGACGGAAGGCAGGTTGGAACCTACGCTTCGAAGGATTTGACGATGGCCACGATCATCTCGAAGATGGTCGGCAGGGACCTGACCCACCGCTTTCCGCCGCGTTCCAACAAACCCGGCGGAGTCATTCTCAAGGTGAGCGGCCTCACGTCGGCCGAAACGAAATCCTTCCGCGACGTTTCCTTCGAACTGCACCGCGGCGAGATCCTCGGCATCGGCGGCCTCGTCGGCGCCAAGCGCACCGAACTCGTAGAATCCATCTTCGGGCTTCGTCCTATCGAATCGGGCAGCATCGAGCTGAACGGCAAAGCCGTCGTCATCAGCTCTCCCGAGAGCGCCATCGGAAAGCACATGGCCCTCCTCACCGAGGAGCGGCGCGCCACGGGCATCGTGCCTATGCTCTCCGTCCTGGAGAATACGATTCTCGCCAGCCTGCCGCGCTACATCCGAAAAACCGGCCTGATCGACGAAAAGCGCTGCTCCATCGATGTCGACAAGAGCATCGAACAACTGAGGGTGAAGACCCCTTCATCGAGGACAAGGATCAAGGATCTTTCGGGTGGCAACCAGCAGAAAGTGCTCTTCGCCCGCTGGCTTCTCACCGAACCCGACATCCTCATCCTGGACGAGCCCACCCGGGGCATCGACGTGGGCGCCAAGTATGAAATCTACACCATCATCGCCGACCTCGCCGCAAAAGGGAAAAGCATCATCATGATCTCGTCCGAAATGCCCGAGCTGATCGGCATGTCGGATCGGATATTGGTCATGTGCGATGGCCGACTCACCGGAATTCTCGATGGAAAGACGGCCGATCAGGAAACCATCATGCGGCTTGCAACACAGTTCATGTGAGGAGAGAAAAAATGGCTGAAAACAAGAATTCCGAAGATTTCCAGTCCCGGTCGATGACACGGCAGAAGGCGATAAAGGACTTTTCGATAAAATACGCGATCTACCTGGTATTTCTCGCCCTCGTGGTAGCTATCTCCATCAAGGCGCCTGCTTTCCTCTCCCTCCAGAACCTGAGAAACATCCTCTCGATGTCGGCCACGCGAATCATCATCGCCATGGGAATTGGCGGCATCCTCATCACCGGCGGCACCGACCTCTCGGCGGGCCGACAGGTCGGCCTCGCTGCCGTCGTTTCGGCATCCCTCCTCCAGTTCATGTCCTACCCCCGGCGCATGTACCCCAACATCCCCGAGCTCCCAATCTGGATACCCATACTCATAGCGATCCTGGCCTGCGCCCTTCTGGGGCTTTTCAACGGCATGATCGTCGCCTATCTCAAGGTTCCCCCCTTCATCGCCACCCTCGGGATGATGGTGGCGGCCTACGGCGTCACCTCGATCTATTTCGACAGACCTCCCTACGGTGCCCAGCCCATTGGAGGCCTGCGGAAGGATCTCACCACCCTCGGTTCGGGTTATATTGGCTTCGACGGCACCTACTCGATACCGTACATCGTCATCATCGCCCTCGTCGTCGCCGCCATAATCTGGGTCATTCACAACAAGACCAGGTTCGGCAAGAATATCTATGCCATCGGCGGCAATCCCGAGGCGGCCAAGGTGTCGGGCGTTCCGGTACAGAAGAGCCTCCTCGCCGTCTATGCGATGGCGGGAGCCTTGTATGGCCTTGCGGGCACGCTGGAAGCGGCGAGGACTGGCGGCGCCACAAACAATTACGGCAACGGCTACGAACTGGATGCCATTGCGGCATGCGTCGTCGGTGGCGTATCCACGTCAGGAGGCATAGGCACGGTTCCAGGCATGGTCATCGGCGTCCTCATCTTCAGCATAATCTCCTACGGGCTTACCTTCATCAACATGAACCCCTACTGGCAGCAAATCATAAAAGGTGCCATCATTGTGGCCGCTGTCGCCGTCGACATAAGGAAATACCTGGCCAAACGATGAATACCTACGACGTCCTGATAATCGGCACCGGACCTGCCGGCCTCGGTGCTGCCTTCGGCCTCCTCGAAAAGAAGCCCGACCTCTCCATCCTCATCCTCGACAAGAATGAAGTATCCTCGGGGGGCCTGCGCAACGACTGCAAGATGAACTTTTCCTGGCCCATCGGCTTTC
>PGXP01000182.1 GCA_002839205.1 Spirochaetae bacterium HGW-Spirochaetae-9 | reverse complement strand
CCAATCTGCCCTGCCGAAGGGCGTCGGCCATATGGAATATGTGCTCCTCCAGGATCGCGATCATCCCATCACGACGTTCCTCCTGCGATTCTTCCCAGATAGGAATATACTTGCCTTTCTCGATCGAGTAGAAGGCGGCGGTTCCGACTTGCGGCAATCCCGTCGAATCCGTGTCGCGAATCAACTTGGCATAGAGCGGAAGCTGGTGCGAAGGAAGGCCCTGCGCATACTTGTCGTAGGCTTTCCTGCTTCCCCGGTAGGTCTTCTTGTAATCGACGACAGCGACCGTCTGCGTTCCGTCAGCATGATCCTGCACCAGGATGCGGTCGATGCGGCCGTTGAGTTGGCAATCGCTTTGGGCATACAGGTGTTCCAGGGAGACCTCGAAGCCCCAACTCGCGAATCCATCGAACATGTCGCCCTCCGCGTTGAGGATCGCCATGAGTTCTGTCCCGTAACGTTCGGCGATATACTGGACAGTCGTGTGCACGGGTGCCTGGGGACTATGCGCATACCGGGTGAAGACTTCGTCGATACTGGCTCTGAGAAGCGCCTCGTACCGGTCGACCATTTCCTTGCGGAACACACCGCTTGTATCACGTACCCGCTGGAAGAAACTGGCCATTATTTCGTGTAGGAGGATTCCAACGGCCGCATGGTCCAGCGATACCGGATCGAAAGTCCCCTTCCTCAGACGCATGAGGTAGGACGAAGCCCATTTCATGGGACAATCGAAAAACATGTCCAATGCCGTTGCCGATAGAGATAGGTATCCCGCTCCTTTGCAACTCCTCTCCCAGACCGAAAACACAGCCTTGTCGTCCGCCATATCGAATCTGGGGGGAAGAAACGCCGTACGGCAAGCTTGGTCGAACCATCTCCCTTGCATCGCGTTGGCCTTGAATCGGGTAGCGTCGGCACCTGCCCAGGCAAGTTGTTCCCGTGTCCGTGCGTCGGCGGGAACATACCGCTGCATTTCGATTGCGTCATGGTCGACAAACCAACTCGGAGCCAATGCGCTCGAATTGCCGAAAGTCGCTTGTGCCGCCGATATGTGGATTTGTCGTGCCAGTACCCGGTACTGGTCGAGAAACAAGCCGGTGTGGTCGTTGGCAGCATCGTCGCGCCAGATTGGCTCGGGAACAAGAGGGAGCTGATCGGTGTGCTGTTCGATGTCCTCCTGTGTGCATCCCAACAGGAAATGATACTCCGGACATAATCCTGCGGATACCGTATAGGAGAATACGGGGATTCCTAGCGGGCGATCCTTCGGGATATACTGCTGTTTTCCCAGGAACTGTACGAACAGGGACAACAATGCTTGTGTGGTGGTGAATCCACAGGACCGCACGGCTTTGCCCAGTTCAGACAGCTGGTTCAGACAATATGCATATACGCTCGAGTGGAGGTCCCCCCCTTCCGTTTCGCTCCAGCTCCCCGTCTCAAGGAGAAACTCCTGCAGCACATACACGGATTGCATCATCGATTCGGCATCTTTGGCTGCGACAACAGTGGAAATGCGGACCTTGAAGGCTTTATACCAGATCAACAATTGTGCATCGGTTTTCACCGGCGATCTTGCCAACTTCTCCTGCCAATCGTCCTTGCGTGGATTCGGGTCCCCTTGCACAACCGAGAGCTCGAGTCCCCGCCGGATCAGGTCCCGTTGCACCTTGGCCTGCTTCCACGGCATACGAGGGTCGAGGAGAAACGATTTCATCGCATCGAGACTGTACGATTGGGTGTGCACTTCCTGTATCGATTGGAAGAACCGCCCGGGAGGATATTGCAAGGGTGAGAGTCCTTCGACGATAGTAAGGGGAATATCGCACAAGCGGGCCTCATGCTCCAGATAGGGACGCCACCGTTCCAGGTTGCCGACGGTAACCACGATATCCGCAAGGTCCTGTCCATTGTCGAGCAATTCACCGATCCTGTGCATACATGCCCGCAACTCCATGAGTTCGTTTTCATATACCTGTAGGCGGCTTTCCGTCTTGGAGGCATCTGCCGAGCAGGTCTCGATCCATGCGGGAACGTGGGGCATGAGGGTGAACTCTTCCCATCCGTCACAGACTTCAGGAAAAAAGATACGGTAGTTCCGCTCGAACCCTGGAGGCAGGTTTTCGACAGAGGGCAACAGGTACCGCGGCTCGAACAGGTTCCGTTTCGCCAGAAAATTCTCGTAGGCTACCTGCAGTCGTGCTGCGTCGTTGCGATACGCGAGCGGCAAACGGTCGTAGGATTCGCCCTTCACCAGACGCATGCGCTCGATCTCCTGAAGCTTCGGCAGCAACGAGGCCACGGCGGATGCCAGATTTCCCACCGACTCGGGAAACGAGGGGTGGCGGAACCATTGGAGTGATGCAGCGGTATCCGGGTCGCCAAGGAGATGTAGTGCGAACAGGTGTCGTATGAAACCATTGACCGGAGTGGCCGTGCCCGTCGGCAGAAAATGGGACCGGAAGGTATCCCAAGCCATGGTGCTGTCATGGCGGAGAATTCCCTTTTCACTGGTCTTGACATATTCGTTTGTCCAGAACCGAACAGCTGTTTCGGTGGGGAATACACTGACTATGGACGCATCATCCAAACTCCGATGGACCATTGTCCGGATGTCCCCGTATGAATATAGAATCATGGTGGCAAGTATAGCATCTTTGGTGGTATACTCAAAGGATGAATGGTCGGGACAACCGGATGGAATTGTTTGCGCGGACCTCCTACCTGTCCAGTGACCCAATCGGAAAGAAACTACCCCTCCGTTATTGGATCGCCGGGTTTTTCTTCATAGAACTGGTCTGGACGTTTGTCGGCGGTGCGGTGACGTATCTCAGCATGGAGGGGACACGCGATTTCCCGTGGAGTTCGGCTTCGTGGACCATGTATCTGAACCAGCACGTCAATTTCCTTGTGCTGTTTGCCGCCGTCGCATTCTTTACGCATGCTGTGGTTCGTATTCCCTTGCGTCGCTATGTGACCGACGCTCCGCAATTCCGATGGAAACTGTTTTGGTTCGCGGCGCTGGTCTGGTTGGTCGGTATCGGGATCGCAACCGTTGTCACGATTGTCATCGAACCACAGGCTGTCATGGTCAATACGACCAACAGGCTTTGGGACCGGCTCCTGCTCATGACATTGGCCCTGGTGTTCACTCCGCTACAGTGCATTGCGGAAGAGTTGTTGTTCAGGACCACCCTGTGGCGCATGCTGGAGCCCAGATTGCGACGGACCTGGATCGTCGGAACCATATCCGGTATCGTCTTCACCGTAGCCCACCTGTCGAATGTCGAAGTCCAGTCGACAAGCTTCAGTCTTCCCATCCTGCTGTACTACTTTCTATCCGGTGTCCTGTTCATGGAAATGACACGTAGCCATAGGGGAACGGAAGCCGCTTTCGGTGCGCATATCGCGAACAACCTGTTCTTGGTCCTGGTCGTCAACTATTCGGGATCATCCCTACCCAGCGACCCGTGGTTGATTCAGCAGGCTCCTGTGATCTGGCTTGACCTGATGGTGCTGGTGGTCTGTTCCCATATCATCATCCGATACGGCAGCAACGCACGCTTTCAATAGATCCGGTTGCCCTCGGCATCGGTGAACTTTCCCATGACTATCATGATCAAATCCACGATCACCCAGATGCCCAGTCCTCCGGCGGTCAGCAGCATGAGTACTCCGGTACCGATTTTCCTGACATAAAAACGGTGCAACCCGAGAGGTCCTATGAAGATGCACAGCAACAGG
>PGXP01000181.1 GCA_002839205.1 Spirochaetae bacterium HGW-Spirochaetae-9 | reverse complement strand
ATGGTGGAGATAATGGACAACCTGCCTCCGATAAGGGAAAACCCCGTCAGCCTCGAAATGATCCACGCTGCCCGGATCGCCGGCGTGGACTTCATCATCAATACCGTTGTGGACGATTCCGGCAGATTGGTGGAGGTCGTGGCCGGCGATTTGGAAAAAGCCTGGTACAAGGCGGTGCAGGTGAGCGAATCCATGTATCTTACGCCTATCCCCCGAAAGGCCAAGGTCGCCATCGCTGCCGCCTCGGGCTACCCCAGAGATATAAACCTCTATCAAGCCCAAAAAGCCTTGGATCATGCCGACAAGGCCACGGTGGAAGGTGGTACCATCATTGTGGTGGCAGAATGCAAGGAAGCTTACGGCGAAAAAATATTCGAATCCTTCATGAAGGCCGGATACACTGCCCGGGGCATCATGGATGAAGTGAAGAAAAATTTCGTCATGGGTGGTCACAAGGCCTATGGCTTTGCCAAGGTAGCCGCGGAAAAGAAGGTTATTTTCGTCACCAGCCTTTCCGAAGAGGTGGTGGCAAGCCTTTTTGCCAGAAAAGCATCCAGCGTGGAAGAGGCAGTGCAGATGGCCTTGAAAGACCAGGGCGCCGATGCCGATTTTATCGTATTCCCGGAAGGGAGCGTCACTGTACCCTACGTTGCGGGTTGACCCTCTTCAATTTTTCGCCCTGCGGTGTATGCTTCAGGAACAATGAATTCCGCTGACTATACCTTTTTTATCGCTATCTTCGGCCTTCTCGTCCTTTTTGTCGCCGGCCTCTTCCTGGGGCTTGCCCTGGGCCGGCGCAACGGCCGACTTGAGGCTGAAAGGGAGTTGCCCGATCGGCTCGCTTCCGAGCGGGATGATGCCGTCAAGCGATCGCGGGCAGTAGTCGGCGGCCAGGTGGCCGAACAGCTCGCCCCCTATCTGCCGGATTTTCCCTGCGATCCGGGCGACGCCCGCTTTATCGGCAAACCCATCGATTTTGTCTGCTTCAGCGGGGCTGGTGGCGCGGCATCCGCCACCTCAGCCGGCGGCTCCGTGGAAGAAATCATCTTTGTGGAAGTAAAATCGGGCGGATCGGGCCTCTCCAGGACGGAAAAGAGCGTGAGGGACGCTGTCGTCGCTGGAAGGGTGCGCTGGGTGGAGTACAGGATTCCCCTGGACTGAGCCTCGCCTATCGGTTCAAGCTTCCATTTTGCCGTAGCGTTTCTCGGCAAAAGCCGGATACAACCTCAGCCATGCGGCGATGGGCAGCGCCAGGATGGCGCCATAGAGAAGGGCATAGCCGTAGCGAGGAAGTTTCAGCCACAGGCTTAAGCCCGCCATCCCGGCGATCAGACCCATCGCCCCCAGAATTGCCACGACAGCATTCACATTCTGCTTCATCGCGGCGATGGGATTGTCCCACCTCAGACGGGGAAAGGCTGTGTCGAGCAGGAGCCCGCCCATATTGAAAGCCGTTCCAAACAACAGCGAGAGAATCGCCGCAACCAGGACATCCACGATCGATGTCGCCAGGAGAAAGGCTCCGGCAGCGCAGCCGACCACGGTTCCCAGGATGGAAAAAAGCTCGGCATGGAGCAGTTTCGCGGAAAAATAGGCGAGCGGCGTGATGGGCAGGGACTTCACCCAGGGCAGAGCCTTGGCGTCGCGGGAAACGGAGGTGCAGGCAATGCTGGTGGATGAGCCGAGGAAGGCGCCCATCGCGGCTGGCAGGAGATAGGTTCCTGGTCCCGCAAGAAAGGGCCTGACGCCGGCCATAGCCTCCTCGAGGACGGAGCGCTGGGCCAGGAAGACGATAACCATCAGCAGGGGCATGAGTATAACGACGAAGGGTCCGTTGATGAGATACATAGGCTCGCGGTTCATCAGCGTCACTTCCCTCGCCAGAAGCGAGAACATCGCCGGTCTTTTCTCGAAAAAACGCCGTCCGAAACGCCCTTTTCCTGACATCGAAAACTTCTTTCCCGAAAAGGTCGATTCGCTGAAAGCCTGAAGGCTCTGTATGTAGGGCTTGCCCAGCAGCCCGACAACTGCCGCGCAGCCGCCAAGGCCGAGGGCCGCATTACCCATGACGGCGAGGAAGCCCGAAATGCCCGATGCTCCGGACAAGGCCTTCCATGCCAGCCATGAGGGAATCCACGACCGGCCGAAGCGGGAGATAAAGGAATCGGGATTCGCAAAAAGAGCAAGCTGGGTTGGATCGCTCATCTTGGCCAGCGATGACTGGATGTAAAGATTGAAGCCGAGGGCAAAGGCCATGCCGATAAAGCCGCCGACGTACAAAATGAATGTTCTGCTCCTGAAAACCTTGGAAGCCTTCATCAAGGGGATGAGAATGAGATAGGAGAGGGCTGTCGGCAGAAGGGGCAGGACGAGGGCAGTCAACAGTCCATTCAGATAGAACATGAGGGGAGACCCTTCCCTGATGCCATAGATCACCATGGCGACGATAAGGACGAAGGCTCCCGCCACCGCCTCCGTTACGTAGACAAGGGCCATTTTCGCGGCCAGAAGATCGCGCGGCGTGAAGGGCAGCACGAGAAAGCCCGATTCGATGCCCGCCATTGAAAACATCGAGAGCGCCATCATGAATGCGAGGATGAAGACAAGGACGGAAGCCGTCGTCGCCGCGTTGAGGAGGATAAGACCCTGGAGGCCCGCCGGCTTGAGGTTGTCGTACATCGTCAGGTTCATCATCACGAAGATCAATGAAAAATCGGCGATGAGGAATACGATTCCGATGCCTATCGCGATCGTCTTGGCCAGGGTTTTTGGCTTTTTCAGCTCCTCGCGCTTCGGTAGGGAAATGCTGAAGCTGCTCTTTATATAGAGAACCGCCAGGCTGACAGCGCGCAGTTTCATGTCGCCTCCCCGTTCGAGGAATCGACCAACTCGAGAAAGAGGCTCTCGAGGCTGTCGCCACCCGGAGCGGCACCTTCGGCAGTCATGCTCCCCCTAAGTTCCTTCATAGTCCCGACAAAGATGATTTTACCCTTGTTGATGATGGCCAGCTCGTCGCAGACCTTCTCAGCCACCTCCATCACATGGGTGGAAAAGAAGACGCACTTGCCCGCCTTTGTCCGCTCCCTCATGATCGCCTTGAGCTCGAAGGCAGCCTGGGGATCGAGGCCGACCATGGGCTCGTCCAGAACCCAGTTGGAAGGATCATGCAGAAGGCTGGCCATTATCCCTAGCTTCTGCTTCATCCCCCTGCTCAGGCTCCCGATCGGCGAGGCGAGGGCCTTCTCGAGGCTGAACCGCCGGGCGTATTCCTCGATCCTCTCCCTGCGCGCCACAGTATCCACGCCGAAGACATCGGCGATGAAATCGAGGTATTCATGGGCTTTCAGCCTGTTGAACAGCTCGGGGTTGTCATGCACCAGGCCGATGCGCCGCTTGGCTTCCAAAGGCCTTTCAAGCATTGAAATCCCGTCCACAAGGATCGTTCCATTGTCGGGGTCGAGGGCGCCGCAGAGCATCCGTATCGTCGTCGTTTTGCCCGCGCCGTTCGGACCGAGAAAACCGAATATCCGGCCGTCGGGAATGGAAAGCGACAATGAATCCACCGCCTTGCTTCCGCTTTTCGCGTATGTTTTCGACAAATCCTCAAGCGTGATCATGGTCTATCCTTTCTCCTGAGCGTGTCCAATCCCTCATACGATACATCAGATGGCGATTCTGATAAAGACTTTCGATAAATAATTCCGCATATCCAAGGTTGCGATCATATTCCGGCTTCCCCCTTTTTCAAAGCCGGTGCATAATGGATCACCATGGCAACCGTTCCCATAAGCCCCGATTCGAGCCCGAGCGTCGTGCTCGAACTGCTCTACAGCATG
>PGXP01000180.1 GCA_002839205.1 Spirochaetae bacterium HGW-Spirochaetae-9 | reverse complement strand
TTGTATTCCTCTTCCGCCTTCCATTTGACATAAGGTTCGATATCGGGGTGGTCGGCATCGAGGATGACCATCTTGGCGGCGCGCCGCGTGGTTCCGCCCGATTTGACGGCGGCGGCCGAACGATCGGCGATCTTGAGGAAGGAGATGAGGCCGGAGGAAACGCCTCCTCCCGACAGGTTCTCGCGTGCCGCCCTGATCTTGGAAAAGTTGGATCCCGTGCCCGAGCCGTACTTGAAGAGCCGGGCTTCCCTCGTGATGAGGTCCATGATGCCACCCTCGTTGACGAGGTCGTCCTGTATGTCGAGGATGAAGCATGCGTGGGGTTGGGGGCGGGCATAGGCCGACTCGGACTTGACCACTTCGTCGGTTGCGGGGTCGACATAGTAATGGCCCTGCGCAGGGCCCTCGATGCCGTAGACGGCGTGTAAGCCCGTATTGAACCAC
The DNA here is from genome assembly GCA_002839205.1 of Spirochaetae bacterium HGW-Spirochaetae-9. The sequence continues at coordinate 3,400 of PGXP01000180.1, read as the reverse complement.
TGGGGGCTGTTCGGCGCTGCCATCTGATGGGCGAGCATGTAGAGAAGCTCTTCGTAGAAGACCTTCTCGTCCTCCTCGGTATCGAAATAGCCGGCGCCTCTGCCCCAGATGCGCCAGGTATAGGCCAGACGATGGAAAACCTGACGGGCATCATGCTCTGAGCCGGGGAGGGGGCTTTCGCCTGCGAGCTTAGCTTGCGATTTGGGCAGGAAGTCCATCCAGAAATGAGCGCCGTCGGTCGAGACGCCGGCCTTGCGGAAATATTTCTGGGCCAGGATGTCGGTGGCGATCTGGCTCCACGACGAAGGCACGATGACGCCGTCCATATGGAAAACCAGCTTCCCGTTCGGGTTCCTGATTTCGCTCATGCGGCTTTCCCATGCTATACCTTCGTAAGGCCCGCCCCCCTTCCTGGTGAATTTCCGCTCGAATTTCATCCTATTCCTCCGCCTTGTAAGCACATACGGCAGCTTCGCCAGGTATGGGCTGTAAATTTCACTTTCCTACAATAGGTAACAGCATGACTGGTCGCCACTACAACATATAGTGGTGGTGCTCATGCGCTGTCCATTGTATATTCGATGTGCCCATCGATTGCAATAGGCGAAACCCAAAATAGTAATTCTTGTATGAAATTATTCCGATAGGGGTAGGTATGATCCTTGGAAAGCACATTGCTGCAGCACTCCTCGCCATCCTGGTTTCGGCTTCCGCCGCGGCTTTGGAAGCTGTGCCCCTTCTTGAATTTGGCGATAAAATAAAGGCAGGCATTGCCTGGGATCCGCTGACGGGAAGTGGTCATATCGAACAGAACGGGTGCTTTGTCTCCTTTGTTCTGGACCAACCCTTTATCGTCATGGACTGGAAAAATCTGAAATCCGTCGGAGCTCCCTATATGTCAGAGGGGAGGGTGATGATTCCCGAGGATTTTTCCAGGGAAGTGTCCAGCTACTTTTCCATGAAAAACGCTCCGAGGAAGGAACAGTACTCGGTGGCCGCCATCCTCATCGATCCGGGCCATGGAGGAAAGGATACAGGCGCCATCAGCGAGATTGGGGGCATGAAGCTTTTCGAAAAGGATCTTACCCTCGAGGTGTCGCGGAGGGTGGTAGATCTCCTCAGAGCCAGGTACCCTGGCAGGAACATCATCATCACTCGCGAAAGCGATTCCTATCCTACCCTCGACGAGCGTGTTTCCATGGCGAATTCCGCCGAACTGAAGCAGGACGAAGCCGTGATCTATGTTTCGATCCATGCGAATGCTTCATTCAACAAAAACGCCAAAGGCTATGAGGTATGGTACCTCAATCCCGAATACAGGCGAACGGTGGTCGATGCCCAGACGGTGAAGGAAAAAGGCGCCGACATAGCCCCGATCCTCAATGCCATGCTCGAGGAGGAGTTCACCACGGAGAGCATCATCCTCGCCCGCAAGGTGTACGACAGGCTTGGAGGAGCCCTCGGAAAGCAAAGCCCGGGGCGAGGCATCCGCGCCGAGGAATGGTTTGTCGTGCGCAATGCCAAGATGCCTTCGATCCTGATCGAGATGGGCTTTATCACGAACCCCGAGGAGGGAATCCTTCTGGCCGGTTCGGGGTACTTGAGAAAAATTGGAGATGCGATCTACAATGGCATTGTTGACTTCATAGATCATTTCGAAGGATAATTTCATTGGCAGAAAGCAGTTCCAGGCCAAACCACTCAAGCGGCTGGCTTTTCGTTTTTCCGGCCATTATCGTTGTAGCCCTCGTCATCAACGGCTTCAATCCATCATCGAGGCAAGTAAGCCTCTATTTCCTCGATGCCGATCGAAGCCGTCTCGTCGCCGAAAAGAGGAGCTTCTCCCTTGCAGGAACCATTGAAGAGCGTGCTAGTCTCGTCATCGAGGAACTTTTGCTCAGGCCTTTCAGCCCCGAATTGCAGCCGCTTTTCAAGCAAGAAGTCAATCGTGGCAGCGTCATGCATAGGAACAACAAGCTTCATGTGGAGATCGAACTGCCCGATCTGGCCAGCCTCGATATCCCCTTCGGCCTCATCAGCGATGCTTTCGAAAAAACCCTGTCCAGCGTTGTGCCTGGGGCAGGCAACCTGGAACTGTACGTCAACGGAAATCTTGTCGTCGACTGATTCGGCTTCGCCGCTATTCCCTTTTCGGTGATATACTCTGAACCATGGCCATGGAACAATCTGTGCTCGTCATTCCCGATAAAGCCAAACTCTCCGCGATCTATGCCGATTCCCGCGGAGGCTACGAGGAGGCCTTGTCGAGCTTCCTTGCGATGGTGGATTCCCTGCTGTCGAGCAAGGGCATCAAGCCTACCCTCAAGGGGCGTGTGAAGGAATTCGATTCTTACTATGCCAAGAAGCTGAGGCTGCTCAAGAAGGCATGGACCGAAAAGACCGGACCTTTGCCTGTCAACGATGTCATTGCCATCCGCATCATTTGCCCTTTTTTGGGCGATCTGGCCAAGACGGAGAGGATACTTTCCGAACGGTTCATCGTCGAGGAGATAGAGCGCAAGGGGTCCGAACGCTCATTCCGGGAATTCGGCTATGAGTCCATCCATGTCCTGGTGCACATCCCCGATTCACTTCTTCCTCTCTGCCACCACTTAGAGCGCAATGTCGTCGAAATACAGTTAAGGACTATCCTTCAGGAAGCCTGGGCCGAGGTGGAACACGAACTCGTCTACAAGGCTGAGTTCACGCCCTTCGACGAACCGATGCGACGGAAACTCGCCGCGCTGAACGCCAATCTCACCCTCTCAGATATAATTTTTCAGGAGATCCTGGAATTCGAGAAAAGGCTCAACGCCGAACTGGGGCAGCGCCGCGAGGCTTTCTACCGAAAGATCGAGGAAGTGGCCGACAATGAAGAAATTGCGCCCGGCCCTGTCGAGGAGGCTGCCGAGAGCGCCCTGAATGCCCTCGCACAGGAGCCGGAAAAGACATCTCCTCAAAAGTCTGCTGATCCTGAAATCGGGGGCTACGGCATGGACGGCCTCCTTCTGGCTGCCCTCGAGGCGCACAACAAGGCCGATTTCGCGAGCGCAGTACACATTTACTCGGCCATTGTCAACGAGAAACCCGACAAGGAGATCGCCTCCGTTGTCTATAAGCACCGGGGCATGGCCTACTTCGCCCAGTCGCGCTACCACGAAGCCCTGCAGGATTTCAGTGCCTGCCTCATGCTCGATGCGGAATGCTATAAGGCTCTCTATTACCGCGGCGTAGTGAAGAGCGTCCTCGAAGACTATCTTGGGGCGGCCGAGGACTTCTCCGGAGCACTCCTCATCCATCCCTATCATTTTTTCTCCAGGTACAGGCGGGCACTCTGCTATTTCCGAATGGGCGACGTGGCCACGGCTCATGCCGATTGCGAAATCGCCCTGAGAATAGA
>PGXP01000179.1 GCA_002839205.1 Spirochaetae bacterium HGW-Spirochaetae-9 | reverse complement strand
GTGGCCCATGGCCGCGGCACTTGCCCCATCTGCAAGCGAGATGGCGTGAAGGTGCTCTACGAGCAGGAAATCGAAGGCAAGAAGACCAAGATCTGCAAGGTCTGCAAGGCTACGCTCGCCAATAAGAAATAAGAAACGCTAGTATTCGCCAAGCATCGTATGACGATGCAGAGCGGATTGCGCAGTGCATAACATGATGTTAGTGTGGCAGGGGCCGTCCGGGAATAGATTCCCGGACGGCCCCTGTTGTTGTAGGCTGATTCCTTGTTCTTTGGTTCGACAGAAACACCGGCATTGGTTATATTAGTCAAATATAATATAGTAGCCAGGAGGAATGAAATGGCGACGAATCTACATACGAATACGGCAGCTGCGACGACATTGAAGGCGCTCTCGATCATCGCGGCAATAAGTTTCTTGGCGGTGGTGGCGATCAACGGCATGGCGAATGCCTTGCCTCTCAATGGCGTGAACACGGGGCAGCTCTCTGACGAAATTCCCAATCTTTTTGTTCCCGCAGGCCTCACCTTTTCAATATGGGGGCTTATCTACCTGCTTTTGGTGGGCTATTCGGCGGCTATCGTCCGGGAAGGCTTCCGTGCAGGCAAAGCTTCTGCCTGGACGACTCGTGACGCAGGGCTCTTTATAATCAATATGGCAGCAAACGTGGGATGGATCTTCGCCTGGCATTGGCGGCTGGTCGGCATCGCCATGGTACTAATGCTGGTGATCCTCGGCACGCTGATCGCGCTGGAGCAGCTGAACCAGGCCAAGCTCGCTTCGGGAGGAGCCCTGGATGCTTCGCTCGGCGCTGCGGTTACCACCACAAGATCACGGGCATTCTTCCTGACAGTTCCTCTGCGCGTTTATCTGGGCTGGATATCGGTGGCGACCATAGCGAATGTCACCGCCCTCCTGGTGAGCCTGGGCTGGGGAGGATTTGGCATTTCGGAGCGTTTTTGGACTGTTCTGGTCATAGCCGCGGGGCTTGCGGTAGCCCTTGGCTTCTCAGTGTGGAAGCGTCAGGTTGCGGCGCCCCTGGTGGTGGTCTGGGCCTATGCCGGCATCGTGCTGAAGCGATTCCAGGAGTCGGCTCAGGGTGAGCCCCTCGAGGTTCTCGTGGCCAGCGCCGCCGGCGTGGCTGCGGCTATCATCCTTGTTTCCTTCGCCTACGGCCGCATAGCGTGTCCCTTCCGTCCTAAAAAGGCCTAGTATCCACGAACCCCTCGTGAGGGTTGCTGTAAAAGGGGTATGAGGACAGGATCCCAGGACGTGCAGGATAGACGGGATTAGGCGCCTTTTCTGTCGATCCTGGCCTGTCCTGTTATCGTGTCGAATTACCTCATCCGATCTTATCGTACCCCCAGGCGCAGAAACCCGGCGATTTCGAGATCGGCCCCGGCAGCCTTCCGGATTGCAGCCAGATATGCCTCCACGCTCATGGATTCATCCTTGATGAAGGCTTGCTCGAGCAGGCAATTTGTCGCCAGGAACTTCCTCAATCGACCGGCGATCACGTTCGTCTTGAGGGCCTCGCTCTTGTCCGAGAACTTCGGATCCGCATCGATATCGTCGCGGAATTCCTTGAGCTTTTCCTCGATAAGGACAGGCGGGACATCCTCCCTTTTTACGAAGCCCGGGTTGCGGGCCGCGATCTGAAGGCAAAGATCGTGGAGGAGGGCGCGAACCTCTGCGCTCTGGAAGCATGAAGGCCTGTCGGCCTTGATTGTAAGCGCCACGCCGATGCTCCCGTCGCCGTGGAGGTAGGTGTCGAGGTATTCATCGGCGTCCGCCTCGACGCAGCCGATACCTTTGAGGACAATATGCTCCTTCATGCGGAGTGACATGTCGGCAACGATAGCCTCGACGGCGGCGTTGGGCGCGCTCAGCCGCCGCGTCAGCACCTCGGCGGCGATCGACTGCACAGCTTTTTTGTAGAGCTCATTGGATGAAACGAAGTCCGTTTCGCAGGCGAGGGCGGCGAGCCCGGCTATGCCGCCGCCCAGACGCAGCGCTATAGCCACCCGGCCTTCGTGCGTTTCACGGTCGGCGCGCTTAACGGCCACGGCGAGTCCCCATTCGGCGATGAGAGCCTTGGCCGCATCCTGGTCACCCTTGGCTTCCAGGAGCGCTTTCTTGCAGTCCATCATCCCGGCCCCCGTGCTTTCACGCAGGGCTTTCAGATTTTCGATCGATACAACCATAGTCTATCTCCCTGGAAGGTTATCGCTTCCACTCTTCGCGATCGCCTCGCGCGTTTTCCTCAGCCAATCCAGCTCAAATTCATAGAATCCCGCCGCGTGCTCCTGTATACCCCGCCAGAGCAGAACCTCGCGCCCGTCGCGCCCTGGCGCAACTTCCTGCCCAGCAGAGGTCTCGCTCCGTCGGATCCGCTCCTTATACATGAGAACCTGAGCTTCGAGGCTTGCGGCGTACTCATCTATGATAGCAACCAATTCATTGTGGGGGAGCGAGAAAGCCCAGGCGAGCCTCGTGGAAAAATCGCTTCGCGCTGAAGGGAGTTCCGCAGGCGAACTGAGCCAGGCATGAAGCTCATCGCGTCCACGCTCGGTGATCGTGTAGACCTTGCGGGCGGGGAGCTTTTCCTGCTGTTGGACCTCGATGCTCACAGCCCCCTCTTTATGGAGCTGAATCAGGGTTCCGTACACCTGGTTGTTGTTGCCAGACCAGTGGAAGGAGAGACTGTTGGAGAGGAGCTTCTTGAGGTCGTAGCCCGCAAAGGGCTTCCAGTTGAGAAAACCGAGGAGTACATATCTGATTGACATGAAACTACACTATGTTACTATTAACATAGTGTCAATTGGTGCTATATTGCTGTAAATCCTCTCCCGTCCTGTTATCCTGTCTTCTTCAGATCAAACGCCCAAATACGCTTCCCTCACCCGCGGATCGGCGGCGATTTCCTTTGCGGGTCCTGAGATCGTGGTGTAACCCACCTCAAGCACATAGGCGAAGTCGGCGATATCCAGAGCCTCGGCCGCGTTCTGCTCCACAAGGAGTATCGTCGTGCCGCGCTTGTGGATGGCGACTATCTGCTCGAAAATTTCGTCCACGAGGACGGGGGCCAGCCCCATCGAAGGCTCGTCGAGGAGAAGGAGCTTGCCGCCTGTCACAAGGGCCCGTCCGACGGCCAGCATCTGCTGCTCGCCGCCCGAGAGGGTTCCGCCCAGCTGGTTGGCCCTTTCCTTGACGCGTGGGAAGATTTCGAAGACTTCTTCCATCCTCTGCCTGACAATCTTCTTGTCCCTGATCGTCCAGCCCGCCAGTTCGAGGTTCTCCTTCACCGTGAGGGTGGGGAAAATCTTGCGGCCTTCCGGCACATGGCTGATTCCCATGGGAACGAGTTTATGGGCATCGATGTTGGTGATGTCGACGCCGTCCAGTATGATGGAGCCGCCTGAGCACTTTTCGAGGCCTGAGAGCGCGCGCAGGGTCGTCGTCTTGCCGGCTCCGTTGGCGCCGATGAGGGTGACGATCTTGCCGTCCGGCACTTCGAAGGACACGTCCTTGATCGCCTCTATTTTCCCGTAGTTCACCTTGAGGTTTTTAACGACCAGCATCACGCACCCCTCTTTCCAAGATAGGCTTCCAGCACCTTCGGATCCTTGCCCACATGTTCAGGGATGCCCTCCGCGATTGTTTCTCCAAAATCGATGACCTTGATCCGCTCGCAGATGCCCATGACAACCTTCATATGGTGCTCGATGAGGAAGATCGTGACATGGAATTCGTCGCGAATGCGCACGATGAGCTTCATGAGTTCCTCGACTTCCTTGGGATTCATGCCCGCCGCCGGCTCGTCGAGGAGGATGAGCTTGGGTTTGGTAGCAAGGGCGCGGGCGATTTC
>PGXP01000178.1 GCA_002839205.1 Spirochaetae bacterium HGW-Spirochaetae-9 | reverse complement strand
GTTTCCCCGGTCATGCGCGCAAGGTGATGGATTTTCTCTGGGGCATGGGCCAGATGATGTACACGAAGCTCATCGTCGTCGTCGACGATGACATCGACCTCAAAAACCTTTCCATGGTCGCGTGGAAAGTATTCAACAACATCGACGCAGGGCGCGACCTCGTGCTCTCGCAGGGACCCCTCGATGCCCTCGACCATTCATCGCCCCAGCCCCGCTACGGCACCCGCCTCGGCGTTGACGCCACAAAGAAGTGGCCGGAGGAAGGTCATGCCAGGGAGTGGCCCGAGCCACTCGCGATGGATCCGGAAATAGTGCGCCGAGTCGACGCCCGCTGGAAAGACTATGGCATCGACTAAACTCGCGGCTATAGGCGACGCAGTCATGTTCAGGCATACCCTCTTTTCCCTGCCCTTCGCGGTAGCGGCCGTCCTCCTCGAAACCAGCGGACGCCCTCCCCGCGACAAACTGTTCTGGATCGTTATCGCCGCTGTGGGCGCGAGGAACGCAGCCAACGCCCTCAATCGCCTCATCGATCACGACATCGACGCAAAAAATCCGCGCACAGCCGACAGAGCCCTCCCCAGGGGTAAGATCAGCCGGAGAGAGCTCTGGATATTCACGATAATCATGCTCCTCTTCCTTGTCATCGGCGCTGCCATGCTCAACCCTCTCTGCGTGGCCCTCCTCCCCCTGGCCGCCATCCTCGTTTACGGCTATTCCTACACCAAGCGCTTCACCTGGCTCTGCCATTTCTGGCTGGGCATCACCTGTTCGGCAGCTACCATGGGTGCCTTTCTGGGCATCTCCGGAGCCTTCCATCTCCGATACTTCCCTCTCGTGGCCGGCGTCGCCCTCTGGGTTGCGGGTTTCGACATCCTCTATGCCCTGCAGGATATTGATTTCGACCAGAGCGCGAAGCTGCATTCGCTGCCCGCCCGCTTCGGCGCGAGGAGGGCAAGGCTCGCGGCGGCGACAAGCCATCTTCTGGCGCTCGCGGGCTTCGCAAGCATCATCTTTTTTTGGCCGGGGTTGGGATGGGGCACGATTGCAGCCCTTGGAATATGCGCCATCCTTCTTTCAGCCGAACATATCGTAGCGTTGGGCGGCACCGAAAAGCATATCAGAATAGCGGCTTACGGCATCAATGAGATTATCCCTTTCATCGTTCTCTGCGCTGTTGCTCTCGACCTGTACTTGCTATAGACTGAAGGAAAGATGGAACGCTATCTCGTATGTATAACAGGGGCTTCGGGAGCCCTCTACTCCCTCAGGCTCATCTCGGCCCTCGCTGCAAAGGGCGTCATAGTCCATCTTACCTGCTCTTCCTGGGGAGCGCGCGTCATCCTCGAGGAGACCGAGCGGCCTCTCGGGTATTGGCTCGGCAAGATCCGAACCTCGGGCGGCCCCGACGGATCGCCTGCTCTCGTCAAATTTCACTCTTCCGATGACTTTTCCTCTCCCATCGCCTCGGGCTCGTTCAGGCTCGCTGGCACCGTGATCGTGCCCTGTTCGATGGGTACCCTCGGCAGCCTGGCTTCAGGTGCCTGCTCCAATCTCATACACAGGGCGGGAAGCGTCGCACTCAAGGAAGGCTGGCCCCTCATCCTCGTGCCGCGAGAAACACCCCTCTCCCTTGTCTCCCTCAAGGCATTTGTTTCGCTGAAGGAGGCAGGCGCCGTCATCTTGCCCGCCAGCCCCAGCTTCTACAGCAAGCCTACATCAATTGAACAACTGGCCGATACCGTGGTAAACCGGATCATGGATCGCCTCGGCGTACCTGACGAAAGAGCCTATCGCTGGAACGAAGGCCCCTGACAAGGAGCATCCCCCTATGAAAATCAAGCAGCTCACCTTTATCGCGGTGGTTTTCCTGCTGCTGGCCTCATCGTTGTTGGCCAATGCCCAGACGGGCAGCAAGCCTGTAAGGCTGGGCGTATTCGCCGATGCCGACTCCCTTCCCTTCATGCTCTGCGAAACCGATGGCCTATTCGCAAAGGAAGGCGTCGCTGTTGAACTCCTGCGTTTCCAGAGCGCCGTCGAGCGCGATTCGGCCTTCCAGGCAGGCGCCGTCGATGGAGTCATCACCGACGTACTGGCCGTGATGCTCGCCGTACAAGGCGGATTCCCGGTGAGGATAACGAGCCTTACCGACGGTCGATACGGCATAGCCGTCGCACCCGGCCTGGCCGTGGCAAGCCTCAAGGAGCTCGCGGGCAAACCCATCGGCATATCCAGCAATTCCGTCATCCATTACATGGTGGACAGCCTCATGGCGGCGGCGGGAGTCGCGGCTTCCGGCATCAATCTCATTCCCATTCCCAAGATGCCGGTGCGCCTCGAGACGATGCTCGCCGGCCAGACAGCCGCTGCCGGCATGCCCGAGCCCTTCCTGACAACAGCCCGTGTGCGGGGAGCCAAGATCATCGCCTCCACCGACGATTATGGTCTCGGCGTCGGCGTACTTGCCTTTTCAGGCGGTTTCCTTTCATCCAGGACAGGTGATGTCGAGAAGATTTACAGGGCATACTGGGAAGCCGCACAGCGCATCAACGCTGACCCCGATGCCTACCGTACCCTTCTCATGAAGAAGGCGGGCTTTTCCGAGGAAGCTGCCAAGGCGTACCGCTTCGTAGTATACAAAAAACCAAGACTTCCCGGCCTGGACGATATTGACAAGGCAGCATCCTGGCTCTCCGCAAAGGGGCTCCTCAAAAAATCCATCGACACCGCCAGCCTTCTCGATGGGCGCCCCATCGAGAATTTTTAGGGTACAGCATGGCCGGAGCATCGATGGTCAAAATCGACAACCTCAGTTTTTCATATAGTCTGAAGGGCAAGGAACTGCCTGTTCTGTCGAACATCAATGCCGACTTCGAGAAGGGCTCCATCACGGCGATCGTCGGGAAATCGGGCTCGGGCAAAACGAGCCTCCTGCGGATAATAGCTGGCCTCACGAATCCCAGCTCCGGCAGTCTGACGATCGAAGGCGAACCCGGCGGCAGAATACGTGAAAAGACGGCAGTTATCTTTCAGGATTATGGCCTTCTGCCCTGGGCCAGCGTTCAAGCCAATGCCGAACTTGGCCTGCGAGCGATGCATATCCCGGCAGAGGAGTGTCGATCCAGGGTGAATCCCATTCTCGCCGAGCTTGGGCTCAAACCCTTCGCACAGCTCTACCCCGCCCGGCTTTCCGGCGGCATGCGGCAGAGGGTGGCCGTGTCGCGAGCCCTCGCCTCCAATGCCGATCTCCTTCTGCTGGACGAGCCTTTCTCCAGCCTGGACGCCCTCACAAGGGAGTCCCTTCAGGAAATCCTCCTCGAAACCCAACGGAGACACGGTACGACGGTGATACTTGTCACTCACTCCATCGAGGAGGCGGCTTATCTGGCCGACAGCGTCTATCTCCTGGACGGCAACAACCCTTCCATGCTCTCGACGCGCTTCGACACGGGCAGGCGGGCCGCGCGCGTCGATCCAGAAGCTTCGCTGCCGATGCCCCGCGCGGCCCGCGGCGCCGCTGCCCCGGGCCTTCCCCGCAATGACAGTGCCTCCTACAGGGAAAGCAGGGAATTTTTTAACAATATAGCAGCCCTGCGAAAGCTTTTCGCCAGCCTGCCGCACCGGAATGAGACGCAAAACCTAAGGCTGGCCGAAGAAAATACAGGCAGAATGCACAGGTCGCGTGCTGCAGGCTTTCTCGCCAAGGCTGGGCGGATAATCCTCGCAGGGATCTTCGTCGCCGCGCTCTGGGCTCTCTTCGCTCTGATCCTGAAAAAGCCCTTTCTCCCCTCGCCTCTCGAAGCCTTTGCCCGCTTCGGGCTCAGGCTCGCCGACGGGACGCTTTTTATCCATATCGGGGCATCGCTGCGACGCATTTTCATAGCCCTTGCCCTGGCCGGTCCTCCAGCATGGGCCTTCGGCCTTTTCGCCGGACGCGTGAAAGCGGCC
>PGXP01000001.1 GCA_002839205.1 Spirochaetae bacterium HGW-Spirochaetae-9 | reverse complement strand
CCAGCAGGCACAGGCTCACCTGGCAGGCGATGCCTTTCGGATGAGAGGCCATGATTTTGGCTTCATCAAGGCGCTCGAAGCCAAGGAAGCCCCCCAGGAAGTCGTTCGCCGGCTTCGCGAAGCGTTGTCGGGACCCCTTGTCTTTCAGGGGAGGAATATCGAGCTCAGTTACAGAATGGGCTATACCGTCATCGAAGGCGGAGACGCCGAAAAATCCCTCGATGAAGCCGAAGAAGCCCTTGAGATCGCGGAGCGTGATGGCCTGGACGTGGCGGCTTATTCCGGTTCATGGCATCAGGTGTCGCAGGCCGAGATTGCTATCGCCGACCTGATGACACTCTCCCGCAACATCTCCGAAAAGACAATCGGGGTTTTCTACCAGCCTGTCGTCGCCCTCAGTTCCGGAAAGACAGCCTGGAATGAAGCCCTCGTTCGCTTCTGGGAAAACGGGGAATACTGCGAGGAACCCTCGCGCTTCATGGCTCTCGCGGCCACCACGGGACACTGGGCGGCGATAGAGGATTTTATGTTCGAGAGCACGGCATCCAGGGTGGCAAACCATCAGGGAGCCGTATCGCTCAACATCGGCATGAGGGATCTCGACAGAGAGGACTTCCGCAATGCCGTGGAAGCCGGCGCGCGCAAGGCGAGGGCAGCCGATTCAACGATCATCCTGGAAATATTGGAAAGCGACTTCACCTCCATGGGCGAAAAACGGCTCGAAATCCTGAAGGATCTCAGGAAGGCGGGCTGCCTTATCGCCATCGACGACTTTGGCATGGGCTATTCGAACTATTCCCGCATCTTCACCATGCCCATCGATATCATCAAATTCGACAAATCCATGATCTACAGCGCACGGAGCAGCAAGTCCCAGGCGATGCTGGTGCAAGGCCTCCTGCGTTTCTGCTATGATATCGGAGCCCTCACCGTCGCCGAAGGCATCGAGAAAAAGGCTCTCGTCGACTTCGTCACCGATCTGGGCTTCGATTTTGGCCAGGGCTATTACTGGTCGAGGCCGGTTCCCGCGGCCGAGGCCAAGCGGACCGAAATGACGCCCCTGCTCGGCTCGAGGCTGAGGCGTTTCGACGAATAGACACCCTACTGCCCAGGAGTAAGGCATGGCACAGCGACAGGCATCGGTAAAAGCATCATTGACAGCCATCATGGCCCTCGCCGCTTTTTTTGTGGCGGCAGGATCAGCCGCCGCGCAGACCGATCTTTCCGCCTACGCCAAAGCGGAAGCCGCGGCAGCCGCCGACGGCACCACCACCCGCTCCCATGGCTGGGAAGTGCGCTACGGCATCGCCGGAGGAACCGGCGGAGCAAGCATCGCCGGCGCCCCTTTGGAACGCCTCATCGGTAAGGCTGAATCCTTCGCCGTCGATCTCTTCAAGTGGAAGGACGAGGCCAGTGGCGAAAATCGGCTCCTTGGTGTCGGCGAAGCTCATGGACTCTTCGCCGTCGATCCCGAGTCCGCTGCCGCCGTCGTTCTCGACTATCCCAACCTCAAGGCTATTTCACCGCGAGCCAGGGAAGCCAAGGTCATCGAATCTTCGGCCTCGCGCTGGTACGTGTATGAGGATATCGGCATCAATTTCATGGGCATTTCAATAGGCTACAAGCTCGATGCCGAAACCTGGCGCGAAGCCCTGCCCAATGGAGCGATAGGCATCCGCTCCCGCCTCACCAAAAGCCACGACGGCAAGCTCTACGCCGCCGATGCGTCCTGGTATTTCCGCAAAATCCAGCTTGGCGGTGTGTCCTATACCTACATCCGCACCTGGTCGACATCGGGCCTGCGCAATCCCGGCGTCGGGGTCGCGGGCGTCATGAAGCTCTTCACCGCGGGCGAGCTGCGCGACCAGGTGAACGCCGTCGGTCAGCTTGCGGGCAAGAGGTAAAAAGCATATGACAGTAGGCCAGGATCGGCAGGATCCACAGGAATACCTATGAAAAATATTGTCATCACGGGCAGTACGCGGGGCATCGGTTTTGCGATGGCGAGGGAATTTCTGGCGGCAGGGTGCCGGGTAACGCTGTCGGGCAGGGGCGAAGGGCTGGGGGAGGGCGCCCGCACCGCGCTGCTGCCATTTGAAGGCCGATACATCTATGTTCCCTGCGATGTCCGAAGCAAGGCGAGCCTGCAGAACCTCTGGGATCTCTCCCTGTCCACGTGGGGCGGCATCGATATATGGATCAACAACGCGGGGCAGAATACGCCTCATGCCTGCGCATGGGAAACCGGCGAATCCTATACCGAAAACATCATGCACACGAACATCACCGGCATGATCTTCGGCGCGCAGGTCGCGGCGGCTGGCATGCTCAGGCAGGGGCACGGCGCGATCTACTCCATGGAAGGCCTCGGCTCCAACAACATGATTCAACCAAGGACCATCCTGTACGGCACCACCAAGCATGCCTTGACCTACTTCATGAAAGGGCTTGCCAGGGAACTGGAGGGCTCAGGCGTCATCGCCGGCAGGCTCTCTCCCGGCATGATGCTCACTGATTTCATAACGAAAAACTCCGATGGCGATCCGTCTGAAGTCATCCAGGACGAGAAGTTCAAGAAGCTGTTCAACATCCTGGCTGACAAGCCCGAAACGGTCGCGCGGTTTTTCATCCCCAAAATGCTGGCCAACACCAAAAACAATGCGCAGATCGCATGGCTGACAAACGGCAAGGCCGCATGGCGCTTCATCACCGCGGGAAAGCACAAGGGAAGGCTGCTGTAGGCTGTTCTTTCACGTATAGAGTCCAATCTTGACCAGAACCCCCTCGAAGGGTATTCTTAAAAGGCGAAATTCTTTTCCAAGGAGAAAGCTATGAGCGTTATTGAATATGTCGAGGCGCGAGAAATACTGGATTCACGCGGCAATCCCACCGTCGAAGTCGATGTTGTCCTGGAGGACGGCACCCTGGGCCGTGCGGCTGTTCCGTCGGGCGCTTCCACCGGTGAATATGAAGCCGTCGAGCTCCGCGATGGGGACAAGAAACGCTATCTCGGCAAGGGTGTCCTCAACGCCGTCGAGAACGTGAACACGGCCATCGCAGGCGAAATCTGCGGACTCGACGCCCTCGAGCAGGTCGACATCGACCGCACCCTCATCGATCTGGACGGCACCGACAACAAGGGCAAACTGGGTGCCAACGCCATGCTCGGCGTCTCCATGGCCGTCGCCCGCGCCGCGGCCGACTATCTCGGGCTACCCCTCTACAAGTATCTCGGCGGCGCGCACACCACGCTCCTGCCCGTCCCGATGTCCAACATCATCAACGGCGGAAAGCACGCCGACAACAAGATCGACTTCCAGGAATTCATGATCATGCCCGTGGGCGCCGAATCGTTCCGCGAGGCCGTGCGCATGAACACCGAGGTCTTCCATAACCTGAAGAGCCTCCTCAAAGGCGCCGGCCACAACACCTCCGTGGGCGACGAGGGCGGTTTCGCCCCCAACCTCGACAACGAGGAAGCCCTTCAGTTCATCATGAAGGCCATCGAGAAGGCCGGCTACAAGCCCGGCGACGAGATCGCCATCGCCCTCGACTGCGCCTCCAGCGAGCTCTTCGATGAAGGCGGACGCAAGGGCTACAAGTTCTGGAAGACCAACCCCGACAAGCTCTTCAGCGCCGACGAGATGATCGAGCTCTACACGAAGTGGGTGGGCAAGTATCCCATCATCTCCATCGAGGACGGCCTCGACCAGAACGACTGGGAAGGCTACGTCAAGCTCACCAAGGCTTTGGGCAAGAAGATCCAGATCATGGGCGACGACTTCTTTGTCACCAACACCAAGCGCCTCCAGAAGGGCATCGACATGGGCGCCTGCAACTCCGTCCTGATCAAGCTGAACCAGATCGGCACCGTCACCGAGACCATCGAGGCCATCAACATGGCCAAACGCGCCGGCTACACCGCCGTCGTCTCCCACCGCTCGGGCGAAACCGAGGATACCTTCATCGCCGACCTTACCGTGGCCATGGAAACCGGGCAGATCAAGACCGGCTCCATGTCGCGCACCGACCGCATCTGCAAGTACAACCAGCTCATGCGCATCGAGGACGAGATGGAAGGCATCGCGGAATATTGGGGTAAAAAAGTCTTTTACAATGTAAAATAAGCAGCGTTTTCATCTGCCGTATTCCGCGATGCCTCACGGCGCACCGCGGAAGGCGGCCTCCTGTTGGAGGCCGCCTTCCCTCTGCCGCGATAAGGTCAATGCCGATTTTCTCTAACTTTTCAAATATGGCTTTAAAACCCTCATTTTCGAAATCTACTATATGTATGATCATTTCTCCAATCGCAGGCAAGATATAAAACTGGTTTAAACCGCCTAGTCGCCTGTCCTAAGGTTGCCCTTCACATACACTAAGCGTGCTACCGAACAGACCATTGAACTCTCGATATCTATTATTGTTAGTACAGAAGGCTGGATACGGTAGTTATGCCTCCTGAATAATTTTGGGATCTCCCGGATGGAGGCAGTCATGAACGAATACCTGAAGCCGCGTATAAACCTTGTGAGAATTGAAAGAAAAAACCCTATTGAGAAGCCTCACAGGAAGCCCTACGAGAAGCCCCGCATCATCGAGTTGGGCGATGTGGCATCACTGTCCCGTTTCGATGTAAGCGTCAACGCTTAAGGAGAAAGCATTTTGAAAAACCGGAATTCCATTATCTCTATCGCTATGCTGTGTCTCGCCGCAACCATCCTCACGGCGGGTATCGGATTGGCTTCCTGTACGAACGCGCTTTCAGGCAGCACCCAGCAGTCTGAGTCGTCAGGCGACGATTTTACCGTATCCGTTTTTCTGGACGGGGGAGGGGAAAACGCTGCAGGCGCTAAGTCCCTGGCCTTCGACAATGTGGCTGTTACAGCAGTGACGGTTCTTGTATTCAACGCCTCGGGCGAAAGGATAGGTTCGGGCTCGCTGGAAAAGAATGTAAGCTCCTGGGGAGGAAAGATCAGCGTTTCGGAAAGCGGCTCGGCGGTTTTTCAGGCGGTAGCCTTCGATTCCAGCAGCAAGCTGCTCTATGTCGGCCGCATAACAAAGACCTTGTTGGGCGCCAATGACATGGTCACCGTTCCGCTGGGAGCGGGCGAGCTCGAGGGCGGCTCCATCCAGGGTTATGTGCCGACGCTGTCCTTGGCCGTGAACATCTTCGCGGGAAATCCGAGCGTGGCAGGCACGGGCACCGATGCGTTACCAGGACTCTTCATCAATCCGTATCAGATAACGACCGACGGCAAATATCTCTATGTGGCCGACATGGGCAGCAACAATATCCGCAGGGTCGAGATCGCTACACAGATAGTGACAACCTTCGCAGGGGACGTCGCGGGCGCGGCCGGTGTGAGAAACGATGGCGGAATCGGCAATCTAACCCGGTTCAACAGCCCTCGCGGGATCACTACCGACGGTACCTATCTCTATGTCGCCGATTACGCCAACCACGCCATCAGGCGCATTACGATTTCATCGAGGCTGGTGGAATCTTATGCCGGTACCCTGGGGGCTACTGCCGGAGCGACGGAAGCCGCGGCGGGGAGCGCTGCCCTCTTCAATGGTCCGAGCGGGATCACCACCGATGGGGTCAACCTCTATGTCGCCGATACCACCAACAACAAGATACGTAAAATAGTGATCGGCGCCACAGATGACACTCGCGCCGTATCGACGATCGCGGGCCTCACCGGCGCTGTCGGAACGGCCGGCTGGCTGGACGGTGCAGGGGC
The DNA here is from genome assembly GCA_002839205.1 of Spirochaetae bacterium HGW-Spirochaetae-9. Next base: position 23,193 of record PGXP01000001.1, on the reverse strand, counting down.
CGGAGCGCTTTTCAGCGGGCCGCAGGGCATCGCCACCGACGGCACAAACCTTTACATCGCCGATACCGGCAACAACAGAATCAGGCAGGTAAAAATTGCCGATGGAGCGACGAGCACCCTGGCCGGTTCCGGAGCGACCGGATCGCTCGATGCCGAGACAGGCATCAACGCAACCTTCTATGGACCCAGCGGAATCACCACCGACGGAGCCTACCTCTACATCGCCGATTCTACCAACCACAAGATTCGCAGGGTTGAAATTGCCTCGCCGCATTCGGTCACCACGCTCGCGGGCACGGGATCGGCAGGATCGACCAATGGGGTAGGGACAGCGGCCGCTTTCTATGGTCCGATGGGCATCACTACCGACGGGCTCAATCTCTTCGTTTCCGACTATAGTGGCTATTCCATCCGCAAGGTCCAGTAGGCACATGGCTACATTGATCCGCAGGCAGCCTTGGACGCTGCCCTTCCTGGCACTCCTCCTCGCCCTCCTCGCATCCTGCTGGATCGGCGGCCTGGATCCCTGCCTCCCTCCTGGAGTTCCCTCGGAAGAGGGCAGGGGGGCCATGCTCGTCCGCAGCGGCTCCTGGCTCTACCGTCTGGGTGGCTGGGATGATTCGGTGCTGTCGTCCCCCAGGGTGAGCAAGGCTCTGCTGGGGGAAGAAGGAGAGGCGGAAGGCTGGCAGGAATCGGCCTCTCTCCCCGGCGGACTGCGTCACGGGGCGGCTTTTTCGGCGGGCAATTTCGTCTATGTGCTCGGAGGCAGCGACGACAAGGGGCCTGTCGATACTGTGTACTACACCGCTGTTCACGCCGATGGATCCCTCGGCTTTGGCGCGGACGATCATTGGGAAGCCAATATTCGGCCTCTGCCTGAGGGGCGCTCGTCGGCAGCGTGGGTTGTCTATGACGGTTGGATCTTCCTTATCGGGGGGGTAACGGCCACCGGGGCGACCTCATCTGGCGCCACAAATTCCATCATCCGCGCGCGGATCTATCAGGACGGCCAGGTAGGGCAGTGGTACACGAGCGCTGAAATCTTGCCCGAAGCGCTCTGGGGCGCAAGCGCGGCCGAATTGGACGGGCGGCTCTATGTCGCGGGCGGGGCTGACGCGCAGGGCGCCGGCGCGTTGGGCGTCAAAGCAGGCATGGTATCCTTTGCCTTGGGAGCCGACGGCGCGCTTTCCGACCGGCGGATCGAAACCGATCTGCCCATCGCCCTCCAGAAGCCCATCCTGCTCGCCGACCGGGGCGACCTCATTCTCGCGGGTGGATTCTCGGGCGAATCCTGGGCATCGAAGGTGTATCGATACCATGACGGCCTATGGACGGAAACCCCTTTTGCGGCCAGTGCCGAAGGGCCATTTTTTGGCCACGCGGGCGGTTCCCTCCTGTATCAGCGATCCCTCGGCACCGAAGCCACCGATATCGGGCGGCTGGAGGGGCTGAACCTGGCCCCCGAGGCTCCCACGGTGCAGCCTGGTTCGGGCCTGGTTCCCGCAGGAAGCCCTGTCCTCGTCGGCATGCAGCCGGGCGTAACGGTACGATACAGAACCGATGGCCTCGCGCCTTCGGCGGCAGATCCTGCCTGGCCTGGTACGCTGGCTGCGCCGTTCACGGTTTCTTCGGAGAACCTCCCCTCGATGGAACTGTCGCTCGTCGCCTTCGGCCCCGACGGCTCCGTTTCGCCCGTAACGCACCGCGAGTACCTGCTTCGTTCGGGCAGCCTTTTCGTCGTCACCGAGGGCACGCTTCCCCTCCATGAGGCGGGATATTCCGGCCTGGACAGCCACAGCATGCCCATAGCCGCCAACTCACTCTGGTACAGGATGCGAATCGACAGGGCAGGAGCATATCGTCTTGCTTGGGCGGACGCCGATCAAAACCCAGCGTATTCCGCAAGGATCATGCTGACCGTCTACGAAGCCGATCTGTATACCGAGGTTCCGGATCGAGACGGCGCGGACTCTCCGCTCAGCTTTGTCCTCGGCGCCGGAGACTATTACCTCCAGATCAGCGATCTGGACGGCCAGGAAGGCCGGAATTTCGGGCTCTCACTCTCGAAGGAATGATGGGGTGGGTGCGCTTCGTCCGCCCCCTCGATCACCTTTTTCTTTTTTGCCTTGCCTTCAAGCCGGCACCACATCAGTCTTCGAAAAATCGTCGCCTTTATAAAGTAGTGAATCGTTCAGCGTCGATGCCAAAGCGTAGGCCGCGCAGTCGCCCAGGTTGAGCCCTGCGGGGTGCCTCCCTTTTCCGAAGCGGCGCCAGACCGCCATCGCTATCTCAGCCTGGCTGGCGTCGAAGGGTATTGTTTCCACCTCGGCCGTGGCCAGCAATCGCGCCAGGGCTGCCGAGCCCGCCTCGCCCTTTCTCGCCTCGACGACAAGCGAAGCCTCAAATTTGTTCACCGAACTCATGAGTTTTCTCCCGGGGGAGGCGAGGGCTTCGATATAATCCGCTGCCCCTGGCTCTCTGAAGAGAATCGCGAGGAGGGCCGAACTATCGATCACCATCGGCGAATCCTCCATTAGCTCCGTAGCCGAGGATTTCCTCGGCGCTGCGGCTGTCAATGTCGGGGAGGGCGGCGCATTCGGCCGCGATCTCAGCAATGGCGGCACGACGGGGGATGACTTTTGTATCCAGGCTTGACAGCTTGGCTTCCAGGGCGTCCGCAATCACCTCGGTCATGGTGCTGCCGCTGCGCCGCGCAAGTTTGCGGGTGAGTTTTTCCACCTCAGGATTTCTTATGCTGAGCGCCATCGGCATTCTCCTTGTATATGCAAAAATAGTATGTATATACCAAGGAAGTCAATATTGGTTTCACCTGTAGATCCTGAATATCCTGTCGTCCTGTCCTTCCCCCTCATGCCTGATGCGTTTTCAGACAACTTTTCATTTTAAATTTTAAATTATAGCTTGTAAAAAATCATTGCCCGGGCTATCATCCATACGTCAGCCGCCCTTCCTGCTTCGTATGGGCAGTCCGACAGGGGAACTATGGAAAACACCGATACGCCCGCATTGTCGATAGATACCGATATTCTCTCTGATTTTGTAAAGAAGACGAGCAGGGCCGAAAACGTCGTCGATATAATAATTCAAGGCATAGTAAAAGGTTATTGGAAACCGGGCGACAAGATCAACGACCTTGCCCTCTCCGAAAGGCTGGGCGTGAGCCGGATCACCGTGCGCGAAGCCCTCTCGAAGTTGGTAGAGCGCAACCTCGTCGAAAAAAAACACTGGAAAGGCTACGCGGTGCGGCAATTCACCTGGGAAGAAATCGATGGGCTCATCGATGTTCGCCTTGTCCTCGAGGAACTTGCCCTGCGCAAAGTCATCGAAAAGATGACTCCTGAAATAATGAGCGACTTGGCCAACTTGCTCGAAGAATCCAAAAAACTGGTTGCCGCCGGCGATTTCAAGCAGTTCTTCATCCTGGACTACCAGTTTCACGAATACCTCTACCAGCATTCTGGCAACGTCTGGATCTCCGGCCTCCTCGGCGACTTGCGCCTCGTGATCAATATGGTGCGTATCATCTCCCAGGTCGACCACAGCGAAACCGTCGCCAGAAACAGCATTGGCGAGCACGAACGCGTCGTTGAGGACCTCATGGCATTGCGCTGGGAATCGGCTGTGGCTCATTTGAAAGAGCACCTCAACCACCACAGGGAAAGAGTACGCAAGGAATTCGCTGAAAATAAAATTTAAAATTTGCGCCTTGACAAATCTCAACAAGCCTCTATAATAAATTTTAAATTCGAAAGTTATAATTTAGGCTCGATATTTTTGTCGAGGTCTGTTTGAATATGCAACGTATGAATGGAGGATTTGAAATGCCAGAAACGATGAGAGGCCTTGTTTCCTTTCCCAATGGCGATCTGAAGCTGCAGGACGTTCCTGTTCCCGTCATTGGACAGAACCGCTTTGCCCCCCACGACGTGCTCTGCGAAGTGGAGTACTGCGGCATCTGTGGAAGCGACGTGCACAAGTTCCTTGCCAGCGATTCGGAGAAGGCGAAAACCAAACACGTTCCCGCCCCCGTCGTGAGCGGCCACGAGATCGTGAGCGTCGTGCGCGAGGTGGGCAAAGATGTTACGAGCGTGAAGCCCGGCGACAGGGTTGTCCATGAGATCGTCACCTTCTACTGCGGCCACTGCCCGGCCTGCCGCGAAGGGCGCTACAACATCTGCAACACCATCGCGCCCATGATGGGGCGCGCCCACTTCGTCACGGGAGGCGGCTTTGCCAAGTACACCATGTGGCCCGAGTGGCAGGTGCACAAGATTCCCGAGAACGTCAGCTCGAAGGCCGCCGTCGTCATGGAACCCCTCGCGGGATCCATCCACAGCATCATCACGCGCATGGGCGTCAAGGCTGGCGAATCCGTCGCCATCCTGGGCCCCGGAGCCCGCGGCATCCTCATGATGCAGGTCTGCAAGGCGATAGGGGCCGGCCCCATCATCATGAGCGGCATCACCCGCGATGAGCCCTACAGGCTCGCCATGGCCAAGAAGCTGGGTGCCGACTACATCGTCAACGTGGAGAAGGAAGACCTGCGCAAGCGCGTCGCCGAAATCACCGGCGGCCTCGGCGTCGATGTCGTCCTCGAGAACACGGGCGCCGTCGAGCCCATCGACGAGTCGCTCGACATCGTCCGCAAGGGCGGACGGGTCATGTGGGCTGGCGGCGGCATCAAGGGCGGCATCATCGCGCCGGTCGACACGCACAAGATCATCGTCAAGGAAATCGACATCAGGGGCGAAATTTCCCAGATCCCCTACGACTGGCACACGGCCATCCATTTTGCCGGAACCGGAAGAATCGAGATGGAATCCCTTGTATCGCACGTCTTCCCGCTCGAGAATTGGCATGAGGGCTTCAACATGGCTGCTTCAAGCCATGATTGTCTCCGTGTCGCCATCAAGCCGAAGGCATAAGGCTGGCAGCTTGGTTACTGTAGGCTTTTCGCCCGGCGGCGAAAATTTCTCCGCCGGGCTTCGCTAAAGTTCATCATTTTCAGGAGGCAGGTATGACAAGAAAGATTGTGGCAGTGCTGGTTCTCGCGCTCGTGGCCTTGAGCGCCTGGGGTGCCGACTATCCGACGAAACCGATCACGGTTCTGCAGGGTTTCGCGCCGGGCGGCGGCTCAGACGTTCTCGCACAGGCGACCCAGCCCTATCTCGAGAAAATCCTCGGCAAGAGCTTCGTCAACCAGTACATCCCCGGCGCGACCGGCGGCATCGCCTGGACACAGCTCGGCAGAACGGCATCGAAGGATGGCTATACCATCAGCATCACGAACACCCCGATGCTCATGACGAACTACATCATGAATGCGGACTTCAAGTATAACATCAAGGATTTCGAGCCCATCGCCAACGTCGTCACGGATCCCGGCATCGTCGTTGTCGGCAAGGCAAGCCCCTACAAGACCGCTGAGCAGTTCATCGCGGCTGTCAAGGCGAACCCTGGCAAGATCACCGTCGGCAACTCCGGCGTGGGCGGCGACGACTTCTTCACCACCCTCATCATGGAAAAGGCTTCCGGCCTCAAGTTCCAGATGGTGCCCTTCTCCGGCGATGGACCCTCATGGCAGGCTGCCATGGGCAACAAGATCGACGCGAGTTTCAACAACCTCGGCATCACCTATCCTCAGATAGCCGCGGGTAACCTGATTCCCCTCCTTCTCTTTGCCGAGAAGCGTGATCCCTCCATCCCCAATGTTCCCACGGCCAAAGAGCTCGGATTCAACGTCGTCTCCGGTTCTTCACGCGGCTACTGCGCTCCCAAGGGTATTTCCGTCGAAGTGAAGGACAGGCTCATCGCCGCCTTCACCGAAATGTCCAAGGATCCCGCCTTCCTGAAAGGTCTGTCTGACAGGGCTCTCCCCATCGACTTCAAGGTGGGCGAGGATTACAGGAAATATCTCGAACTGAATGAAAAGAATTTCACTGTCATCTGGGACGAAGTAAAGAGTCAGTACACGGCGAAATAATCGTCATCCGCGTATTTTACTTCACGTTTTATAATAAGGTCGACGGGATTTCCCGTCGACCTTTCTCCGGTTTCGATTTTTCGTTTTATCTTTATCGGGAGGGATCTCTGTGAGCAGACACGCTATGACGACCATCATGGCCGTTTTTTTCTGCGCTGTCGCGGGAATTTTTTTCATCGACACGCTGGATATGGTGCAGGCGGCCAACGGATTGCCGAGATTGCTTATCCTCCTCGTCATCGCGCTTTCCGCCGGCATGGTTTTCGAATCGTACAAGAAGAGCAAAATTGAAGCTCTTGAAGAAAAGGCATCGAACGCCGAGGACCAGGGTAAACCTGCCTTCGACAAGTCCGGTTTTATCCGCCTCGTCCTCTTCGTCGCCCTCATCGCCGCCTATGTGTTCCTTCTCAAGCCCGTGGGCTATTTCATCGTCACCCCGCTTTTTATCGTGGCCGCCTTCCTTCTGCTGGAAGCCACATCGCTCCTGGTCGGAATTTTAACCGGCATCGGTTTCAGCGTTTTCGTCTATTTCCTCTTTGTCGTATTTCTCCACCTTCCGGTCCCGATGGGTATTCTGTCGGGCATACTCGGTTAAAGGAAGGACCCAATGGTACTTGAAAACATCATGTTCGGCCTGACGAACGTTCTCCAGCCTTTCAACATTTTGATGGTGAGTCTGGGCACGATCATTGGCATATTCGTGGGCGCCATGCCTGGCCTCTCGGCCACCATGGCGATCGCTCTTCTCCTCCCCCTCACCTTCAGCATGGACGCGGCTGCGGGCTTGAGCATGCTGGCCGCCCTCTATATGGGCGCCATGTACGGAGGCTCGATTTCGGCCATTCTCATCAAGACCCCGGGCACGCCCGCGGCCGCGGCCACCGTGCTCGACGGCTACCCCATGGCCCAGAAGGGCCAGGCGGGCAAGGCCCTCGGCATTTCACTCATCGCGTCGCTCTGCGGCGGCGTCATAAGCAGCCTAGCCCTCCTTCTCGTAGCTCCGCTGCTCGGCACCCTGGCCCTTGAGTTCGGGCCTCTCGAGCTTCTCGGCGTAGCCGTTCTCGGCATCACCATCATCGGATCCCTCAGTGGCGGCTCGGTATTCATGGGTCTGCTCTCGGGAATATTCGGCCTCCTTCTCTCCCAGGTAGGCATCGATCCCATCACCGGCTCGGCCCGCTTCACCTTCGGAAACATCAACCTCTATTCGGGCATTCCCTTTGTTGTCGCCCTCATCGGCCTCTTCTCCATTCCCCAGGCGATAAAGCTTGTTTCCCAGAAAGAACAGGCAGCCACAAGAATCAGCAAGTTCTCGGACAAGATGCTTCCCACCTGGAAGGAATTCCTCTTCCTCATTCCGACCATCATCCGCTCTTCATTCATCGGAATCTTTGTCGGCATCGTTCCGGGCTCAGGCGGCGACACAGCCTGCTGGTTCGCCTACAACGAGACCAAGCGCTTCTCGAAACGCAAGGAGTTGTTCGGTACCGGCCTTCCCGAGGGTATAGCAGCCGCGGAAGCCGCCAACAACGCCGTCGTCGGCGGAGCCCTCATCCCGACGATCTCTCTCGGCATTCCCGGAAGTTCTGCCACCGCAGTCCTCATGGGCGGCCTCATGGTCCACGGCATGATGCCCGGACCTACTCTCATGACCGATTACGCCGATGTCACCTACACCCTCATCTGGGCTGTCATGCTCGCCAACCTCGCCATGTTCATCTTCGGCCTGCTCTTCACCAGGGCGAGCATCGTCGTCACGAGGGTGAGGAACAAGGTGCTCGGGCCTATCATCGTCGTCCTCTGCGTCATCGGTGCCTTTGCCATCAACAACAGCGTCTTCGATGTTGGTCTCATGTTCGCTTTTGGTCTCCTCGGCTACTTCATGGACAAGATCAAAATGCCGGTGGCTCCGATGGTCCTGGGCCTCATCCTCGGAGGCCTGATGAGCAACAGCTACTATCAGACCCTGATGATCGGGCACGGCAGCCTCTCTGTCCTGTTCACGAGCCCCATCGCGATGGTTCTCCTCGCGATCGCCCTTTTGTCTATCCTCCAGTCGACGCCCCTCTTTTCCTTCCTCAAGAAAAAGAAGAAGAAGGCGTAACCTTGGACACCGCATTCAGGAGTATTCAATGAGCACTATCGACAATTTGCTGGATCCTATTCCTCTTCCAAAAGTCGTCAAGGTGAAGCAGCGCTTCGATCGGCCCAAGGTCGAAGATCCGACGGCCGAGCTGACACGCCTCCTGCGCGAGAAAAATGTAGCCAGCCTCGTACGCAAAGGGATGAGCATCGCCGTCACCGTGGGCTCACGAGGCATTGCGAATCAGCCCCTCCTGGTGAAAACCCTCATCCGCGAACTGAAGGCATTGGGAGCCGAGCCCTTCATCATTCCCGCGATGGGAAGCCACGGCGGCGCTACGGCTGCCGGCCAGCGATCCATGCTCGAGGGCATGGGCTTCACCGAGGAGGCGATGGGCGCTCCCATCCGCGCCACCATGGACACGGTCGTCATCGGCACTTCCTCGACTGGTATCCCCGTCAATATCGACCGCTACGCGGCCGAAGCCGATGGCATCATCATCATCAACAGGATAAAGCCCCATGTCGCCTTTCGCGGCCCCTACGAAAGCGGTCTCATGAAGATGTGCACCATCGGATTGGGCAAGCAGAAGGGCGCCGACATGTGCCACGAGCTCGGCTTCGGCACAATGGCCGTCAATATCCCAGCGATCGGTAAGGTCGTGCTCGAATCGGGCAGGATATTATTCGCCGTTGGCTCTCTCGAAAATGCCTACCACGAAACGGCGAAAATAGTTGTTCTGAGTCCCCAGGAAGTCATCACCGAAGAGCCGGCCCTCCAGGAAGAGGCCAAACGCCTCTCCCCCAAGATCCATTTCGACAAGCTCGACGTCCTCATCATCGATGAGATCGGCAAGGACATAAGCGGTACGGGCTTCGACACGAACATGGTGGGGCGCTACCATACTCCCTATTGCTCTGGCGGTCCCGAAATCGGCAAGGTTGCCGTCCTCGACATCACCGATGTTTCGCACGGAAATGGAAACGGGCTTGGTATTCTCGACTTCACGACCAGGCGCGCCTACGATAAATTTGATTTCGAGAACACCTATCCAAACGCTCTCACCTCAACGGTACCCATGAGCGTCAAGGTTCCCATGGTGCTCAGTAACGACAGGCAGGCGATACAGGCGGCAATCAAGACCTGCAATATCCTGGACAAGAAAACGGTACGCCTTGTCAGGATAAAAAACACGGTGGCCGTTTCCGAGATCGAGATCAGCGAAAGCCTGATCAAGGAAGCGCGCGCCAATCCCTACCTTGAAGTGGCAGCCGATCAGCAGCCCACCGAGCTGCCCTTCGATGAAAAGGGGAATCTTCTATGATAAAAGGGAGCGGCCTGAAGAGCGACGAAGTCACGGCCGGCATGGACAAGGCGACAAGCCGTTCCCTCCTCCATTCCCTCGGTGTCAAGCGCGAGGATTTCGGCAAGCCCCTCATCGCTGTGGTCAGCTCCTTCAACGAGATCGTGCCGGGCTGCATGCCCTTGCGCGATTTGGCCGCTGAAGTTAAGAAAGGCATCCGCCAGGGCGGTGGAGTTCCCTTCGAGTTCAACACGATAGGCGTCTGCGACGGTATCGCCCAGGGCACCGAGGGGATGAAATACTCCCTCCCTTCGAGGGACATCATCGCCTATTCCGTGGAAATAATGCTCCAGGCCCACAGTTTCGACGGGGCAGTATTTCTTTTGAGCTGCGACAAGATCACTCCGGGCATGTTGATGGCGATGACGAGGGTCAACATACCTTCGATCGCCGTGGCTGTGGGCATCATGGCCGACGGGGAATTCAAGGGAGAAAAGATCACCACCTCCCTGATGCGGGAATGCATCGGCCGCTGTCAGGCCGGCAAGATCACCGAGGCCGAGCTCGCCGAAATCGAGATGAGCGCCTGCCCTTCCCTCGGCTCCTGCTCCATGCTGGGAACGGCCAACACCATGAACAGCATCGCGGAGGCCATGGGGCTCACCCTTCCTCTTTCCGCGACCACCCTCGCCGATTCTCCCGAAAAAAAACGCGAAGCGATGGCCGCTGGCGAGCGCATAGTCTCCCTCGTCAGGGACAAGCTGCGCCCCCTCGACCTTCTCTCCGCGGAGAGCTACAGGAACGCGATAAAACTCTGCCTCGGCATCGGAGGATCGACCAACGCCGTCCTCCATCTTCCCGCCATGGCCGCGGCGGCCGGCTTTTCCATGGGCATCGATACCTTCGAGGAACTGGGAGAGCAGATACCTATCGTGCTCAAGGTCAACCCGTCGAGCCCCAGGACGATGACCGATTTTCATCTGGCTGGGGGCGTCCCCGCCGTGCTGGCTTCGCTCAAGGACAAGCTTTCCCTCGACATGCCCACGGTGTCGGGAAAGACCTTGGCTGAAATCGCCGCGACGGCCGAATGGAAGGACAGGGATATGATCAGGCCGGTAGAGTCGGCTTATTCCCCCAAGGGAGGGATCGCGATTCTCCATGGGAACCTCGCTCCCGAGGGGGCTGTGGTGAAGGCTTCTGCCGTGCCCAAGGATATGTGGCGCTTCAAAGGCCCGGCAGCCGTGTTCGACGGCATGGACGACGCGGTGGCAGCCGTGGAGAAGGGTCTCGTGAAGCCAGGGTCGGTCATCGTCATACGGTACGAAGGCCCCGTCGGCGGCCCGGGGATGCGCGAAATGCAGATGATCACCGCGATACTCTCCGGTTCGGGGCTCGCGTCGAGCACAGCCCTCGTCACCGACGGCCGTTTTTCCGGTTCGACCCGCGGCCCCTGTATCGGCCATGTCGCGCCCGAGGCCGCCAAGGGCGGACCTCTCGCCTTTGTCCGCGACGGCGACCTGGTGTCCATCGACCTGGATGGCAAAGCGCTCGAGCTGGAAGTCGCAGAGGCTGAACTGGCGGCGCGCAAGGCAGCCTGGCTGCCTCCTGTCCAGAATCGAAAGGGCATTCTCGGCCTCTATGCCTCCCTGGCGCCCGACACTGCGACCGGCGCTTTGTGGGAATGAAGCCAAACCCCTTGTCGATGCGTAAGGATTGGGTAGTAATCGCCGACGATTTTACCGGGGCGGGCGATTCGGCGGTGCAATTCCGTTCCGAGGGAAGGCCGGTGAGGCTTTTGCTGAATCCCGGCGCCTTTCAGGAAACAAGGCAACGAAATCTTGCCGCTACCGTCGTCAATACGGACTCGCGATTCCTGCCATCGGCCGAAGCCTACGCCTGCGTCGCGGAGACGGTTCGCCATCTCCACAAGGCTGGAGCCAGGTTTTTCTACAAGAAGATCGACTCGACGCTGCGGGGAAATCCCGCGGATGAGATAGCGGCCGTGATGGATGCAGCAGGGTATCGATTCGCGATAGTCGCGCCCTCGGCGCCGAAGAATGGCCGGATTGTATCAGGCGGCATGTGCTATGTCGGTGGAATTCCCCTGGCCGAGACAGCCATGGGGCGCGACCCCTTCACCCCGGTTACTGAATCCCGTATAGCGAAAATTCTGGAGAAGCGTTTTCCAGGGAAAGTGTACGAACTTCCTCTTTCCGCCGTGCGCGGGGGCGAGGCTTCCCTGCGCGCCACCGTGGAGGAAAGGGCATCCCTCGGGATGCGCATCTTCGTGGCTGACGCCGAGACCATGGAGGATTTGGGTTCGATCGCGACCCTGTCTTCGCTCGAAGGTGGTCTTTTCGCCGGATCTTCGGGGCTCGCCGAGGCGCTTGCAAAAAAGGCGGTGTCCGTTCCCTACAGCCTTCCGCACGTTTCGAAGGGGCGGGTCCTCTTCGTCATCGGCTCCATTACGCCTACCAGTAAAGTCCAATGCGAAAACCTGGTGCGCTCGGGCATCGTGAGCGAAGTCGTCGCCGATCCCCATGCGATATTGTCCGACCCCTCCGAGGAAAAGCGACGCCTCCTCGGCATCATATCCCTGCTTTCGCTGCGAAAGGCGCTTTTACTCAGAACTGGCGAGACGATACGCCCTACCGACGCACAGATCTCGGGGAATACAATCGGCTCCTCCATCTCCGCCTTTTTGGGGGAATTGACACTCGAAGTCGCACAACTTCGCGCCATACGATTCCTCTTCGCGTCGGGCGGCGATTCGGCGGCGAGAATAGCCGAATCCCTCGGCGCCGAAAGCATAGATCTCGTAGCGGAGCTTTCACCGGGCCTTCCCTTCGGATATTTCCGTTCAAAACTGCTGGGGAAGCGTCTCTATTTCGCCTCGAAAGCCGGCGGATTCGGCGATCCGATGGCGATGGCCGCGAGCCTGGGGCTGATCAGCCCCGCGCCAGCCAACCGAAAACAACACATACAGGCTCCCATGGAGCGCCAGGAGGACAGAAAATGATTGAAAGACTGCCGATTATCGGTATTTCGATGGGAGACCCCGCGGGTATTGGTCCCGAAATAGCGGCGAAAGCTTTCGCGGACAAGGCTTTGTACGGAAAATGCAGGCCGTTGGTGGCGGGTGACGCTTCGGTGATGGAACAGGCGGTGAAGATCGCCAAGGTCGATCTTGTGATCAACGCGATCGAGAAAGTCTCGCAGGCGAAATTCGAGTACGGGACCATCGACGTCGTCGACCTCAAGGATGTGGATGTAAAAGCGCTGGTTCACGGCAAAGTGTCGGCGATGGCCGGCAAAGCGGCCTTCGATGCGGTAAAGAAAGTAATCGACCTGGCAATGGCCAACGACATCGATGCGACGGTAACCGGACCGCTGAACAAGGAAGCGCTCAACCTCGCGGGGTACCACTACACCGGGCACACGGAAATTTACGCGGATTTCACCAAAACCAAGGACTACACGATGATGCTTGCCGAAGGCAAACTGCGCGTAGTCCACGTATCAACCCATGTCTCGCTGCGTCAGGCCTGCGACAACGTGAAGAAGGAACGTGTCTATGCCGTCATAAAGCTCGCGTACAACGCGATGCGCGACTTCGGCATAGAGAATCCCCGCATAGGCGTGGCGGGACTGAATCCGCACGCGAGCGACGGCGGGCTTTTCGGATGCGAGGAAGTGAACGAAATCGTTCCGGCCATCGAAAAAGCGCGCGGCGAAGGGATCATCGTGGATGGACCCGTTCCGCCCGATACGCTGTTCTCCAAGGCTTTGGGCGGACAGTACGACATAGTCGTCGCGATGTACCACGACCAGGGCCATATCCCTCTCAAGATTGTCGGTTTTACCTGGAACGAAATCGAGAAAAAGTGGAATTCCGTAAGCGGCGTCAATATCACCCTGGGCTTGCCCATCATCCGCACTTCCGTCGATCATGGGACGGCCTTCGGCAAGGCTGGGAAGGGCACGGCTACCGAGGAAAGCCTTGTGAACGCGATCGATTATGCCATCAAGTTCGCTTATCAGCGAATCGCGAAAATGGGGAAGTAAGATGATCAACGCTTTGATCATTGATGAGAATGACAACGTTGTGGTCGCCATCGAGCCGATCGCGAAAGGCTCTCCCGTGTGCTTTAAGCTTGGAAACAAGGACATCACTGTCATCGCGTTGGACGACATCACTATCTACCATAAAGTCGCCAGAGATGATATTGGAAAGGGCGTTTCCGTCCTAAAATACGGGGAACGTATCGGCGAGGCGATGAAGGATATTCCGGCGGGCAGCCATGTACATGTGCACAACATCAGCAACATCAAGGAAGATCTTTGAGGGGAGAAGCGAAATGACTTTTTTCGGATATAGACGTCCTGATGGGAAAGTGGGCATCCGCAATCATGTATTGATATTGCCTGCCAGCGTCTGCGCTTCGGATACGGCCCGAATCATCGCTTCGCAGGTTTCGGGGGCGATAAGCTTCACCAACCAGAACGGATGCGCCCAGATAGGCAAGGATCTTGAATACACGATGGACATCCTCGCGGGCTTTGCCGCCAACCCCAACGTGTACGGCACCGTCGTCGTCTCGCTGGGATGCGAAACCTGCCAGGCCAACATCGTCGGCGACGCTATAAGGAAGCTAACGAACAAACCTCTGCGCACTGTCATCATCCAACAGGAAGGAGGCACGCTCAAGGCCGTCGAGAAGGGCGTGCGGAATGCGAAACAGCTTGTCGAGGAAGCTTCTATCGCACAACGCGTTGAAGCCCCCATAAGCGAACTTATGCTCGGCACCGAATGCGGCGGCTCCGATCCAACCTCCGGAATAGCCGCCAACCCCCTCGTGGGTTCGCTGTCCGACCGCCTCGTGGAACTGGGGGGAACATCGATACTGAGCGAGACGCCCGAGTTCATCGGAGCCGAGCATATACTCGCAAAACGCGCGAAAACGCCCGAAATCGGCCAACGCATCCTCGACATCGTGTACAGATATGAGGATTCCCTCAAGGCAGTGGGCGAAGAAGTGAGGCGGGCCAATCCGACGCCAGGGAACAAGGCGGGCGGCATCACCACCCTCGAGGAAAAATCCCTCGGGTGCATCCACAAGGGCGGCCACACGCCGGTTAATGCTGTCTACGATTACGCGAAGCCAGTGACCGAGAAAGGCCTTGTCATCATGGACACGCCGGGGCAGGATCCAAGCTCAGTGGCGGCCATGGTGGCCGGCGGAGCGCAGATCGTCGTCTTCACGACGGGGCGAGGATCGCCCATGGGGAATCCCATCGCCCCCGTCATCAAGATCACGGGCAATCGCGGCACCTTTGCGACGATGGGCGACAACATCGACTTCGACGCCTCGGACCTGATCTTTGGGCCGAAATCGATGAAAACCCTCACTGATGATCTTCTGAAGCTCGTCGTCGATACGGCGAACGGAAAGGTCACCAAGGCGGAATCGCTCGGAATAAATGAAATATCGGTGATGCGCGTGCACAATTTCGTGTAGCGCACAACGAGGATCGCTGGCGAGAGATCGCGCGCTCCACGCACAAAAAAGGGCGCCCTGCCGAGGCGCCCTTTTCTTTTCAGCGAACCTTCATCGCCCAGTCGGGCACCTTCATGCCGAAATAATCCCTCGCGTTGAACCAGCTCACATTGCGCACGAGAGCCCCCGCATAGGCATCGTCGTCGGGCAGGAGGCCCTGGTCCACCCAGCGGCCCGCCACGCCGCAGAGTATTCGCCTGAAGTATTCGTGCCGCGGATATGAGAGGAAGGAGCGCGAATCGGTGAGCATGCCCACCCAGCGGCCGATCGTCCCAATGGACGACACCTGGATGAGGTGCCGTTCCATGCCGTCAAGGTGGTCATTGAACCACCAGGGAGCGCCGTACTGCATCTTTCCTGGCGCGCAGGGTTCCTTGCCCTGGCCGTAGGAACCGGCGTAGCACTGGGCGAGGACGGCGAGGCTCACATGCTTGTTGTCATCGTTCGAATACAGGATCGTTTTGGGCAACATCCCCTCGGCGTCGAGGGTGTCGAGGAATTTGGCGAGAGGGGCGATGATTTCGGCGTCGGAGATTGCGTCGGCCCCGCCGTCGGTGCCGTAGACCTTGAGCAGGTTCGTGTTGACGCTGCGTAAGGCCGCGATGTGGAGCTGCATCACCCAGCCCTTGGCCGCGTTGAGCCGTGCATAGAGCATGAGCATGGCGGTTTCAAATTTTTCGCGTTCCGGCGCGCCGATCTGTTTGCCGGAAAGCATGGCAACGACGATGGCGTTCAGGTCGGCTTCCGATGCGGGAGCGAAAGGCGGCACCAGGATGGCATGATCCGAGAGCCTGCAGCCATTGGCGTGGAAATACTCGTGGCGGCGTGAAATCGCCTCGGCGAGGTCGGCAAAATTTCGGATGTCGACGTCGGCAGCGGCCCCGAGCCTAGCGATATAGGTTTTCCACGCGCCGAGGTCCTGGGTGTTCATCGCCTTGTCAGGCCTGAAAGCGGGGAGGATGCTCGTAGTCTTTTTTCCGGGCGCTCCGGCGGCGACGCCGAATTCCTTGTCGGCAGCCACCGCCTTGTGGTAACGCAGGTCGTCGGCTGGATCGTCGGTCGTGCAGACGACGGCTACCTTGAAATGCTCGAGGAGGCTTCTCGGCGTGTCGCCACGTTCCCTGATCACCGCGTTGGCCCGATCGCGGATCTCGAGCGCGTTCTTCGTGGTGAGCACGTCATTGATGCCATAGGCGCGCTGGAGTTCGAGATGCGACCAGTGCACAAGGGGATTGCCGGGCGACTGCTCCAGGGCGGCGGCGAAGGCCGCAAACTTGTCAGCCCAGGAAGCCTTCCCCGTTACGAGGGACTCATCGGCGCCATTGGTGCGCATGATGCGCCATTTGTAGTGATCACCCCTCAGCCAGATATCGGCGATGTCGGTAAATGGCTTATTTTCTGCAATCTCCTGAGGGGAGAGGTGGCAGTGATAATCGAATATAGGCAAATCGGCCGCTATCTCGTGGTAAAGCTTTCGGGCTGCCTGGGTGTCGAGAAGGAAATCCTGATCCATAAATTTTTTCATGGCTTCTCCTTGTGTTCCTGAATTTTATACGATAAAAAGACCCTGCTCAACCGGCACGGAGGCTTTGCGCTCCGAAATCCCTTCGGCGTTGAAACGGCGGCCCATATCTGGTAGAATTCCGCCTATGTTGAACGCCCTCCGCAGTGTGTTTCCCATCATTTTCATGATCGGACTCGGTTTCGTTCTCGCGAAGAAAAAGTGGTTTGAAGGCGATTCCAGCTCCCTCATCTCGCGCCTCGTCCTCAATATAGCCCTGCCTGCCTTTATGGTCTCGAATCTATTGAGCGGCTACGACAAGGCAAAACTGCTCTCCATGCTCCCCGGCCTTCCCGTGCCCTTTGTAGGAATTTGGGTTAGTTTCGCGATAGCCGTTCTTTTGGCGCGACTATTCAAGGTTAAGAAGGGCCGGCGAGGGGTGTTCGCCTGCATGTTCACGCTGTCGAACGGCGTGTTCATCGGTGTGCCGCTCAACCTTCTCCTCTTCGGCGATGAAAGCCTGCCCTATTCCCTTTTCTACTACATCGCCAACACCACTACCCTGTGGACCCTCGGCAGCTACGGCATCGCCATGGACGCCCACCTCGTATCGGGGCGACCGAAACCTTCCCTCATCTCGTTATCCGGCCTGCGAAGGATTTTATCGCCGCCCCTCCTGGCCCTCCTCTTCGCTGGTGTCCTTATCCTCGCTGGAATCACGCTGCCCAAAAGCCTCCTCGACACCTTCAGGATAATCGGGAACATGACCACCCCTCTGTCGATGATTTTCATCGGCATCATGATCGCACGGGTGGATTGGCGGAAGATCCACTTCGGCGCCGACATCAATCTGGTGATGGCGGGGCGTTTCCTCATCACGCCTTTCATCCTGTATCTTTTCCTCCGGGGAAGGGACTTCCCCCTCATGATGAAGCAGGTGCTCTTCCTCCAGTCGACGATGCCTGTTCTCGCCCAGACGCCCATATTGGCGGCGGCCTATGGCGCCGATTCGGAGTACGCGGGCTTGGGTACGTCGATCTCGACCGTCCTGGGTATCGTGGTCATTCCACTCTTCATGAGCCTGGTGATGGTGATGTTCTAGGCATTCCGACAATCCTCCCTATCCTCTCCACCCCATCCTTGATCCTCCAGCCATCGCGGGCGTTGAAGTAGAGATACCAGAGCCCATCCTTTTCGCGGAAGCGGCAGTCGCAGGCGTAGACGTGGGAACGCGTCCAGCCGGTGCTGGGGGCGAGGAGGGGTTCGGACCTGGCTGGCCGCCAGGCGATGCCGTCCTCTGAACGCAGGATGAAGATGGCCGAGCGCGAGCCTTGGCTCGAAGCGCCCGAGGGGTCGCGGTAGATCTTGTTCTGAAGGCCTATCCAGCCGTCATCGAAGGCGATGACTTTCATGGAGCCGGCGCCCAGCACGCCTGGCATCGGGTCGTCCTTTGGGTCGACGATGGGCGCCGGCCTGGCCTCGAAAGGCCCGCGTGGCGATGGGCTTTCCGCCGCCCCCAGGTACCGTGGCTCGCAGAATCCGCAGTCGGGTATCCAGGAAAGGGAAGCGGAATAATACAGGCGCCAGGCAGCGCTGGCAGCCCCTGCAGCGCCCACCCTCTCCGGTTTGCGCACGAGGCAGGGATTCGAGATGGAATCGCCCAATGCAGGGTCGATCATCCAGGGAAGTTCGGGGCGAAGCAGTGTTTCTGGCCGTGACCAGTGTATGAGGTTCGCGCTGCGCGACAGGGCGATCGTCGAATGCCACTTGCGCCTGCCGGGAAGCGCCGTCATCGGCAGGGCAAAGGGCCTGTAAGCCTCGAAATACAGGTAAAATGGCATATCCTCCGGAAGCGCGGCTCCCGCGCCCGTTTTTTCGGCCAGTCCATCGATCCTGCGCACGAAAGGCCTCATGGCGTTCCGCGCGACGATGCCCACATCGCGCCAGGCTAGCCCATCGGGCGACGAGTAGCGGTGAATGCCCCATGCGGAATGGGCGAAAAGCTCCCAGTCCCTCTCGGGCGTCTCTTCAGGGAAGAGAAAGCTCGGATCGGCGATGACGGGCGAAAAGAGAGGCGGCTCAATGAGAGGCTCCCCTGGCTCGGTCCAGTGAATCGATAAAAATTCCGTGGTCTTCAAAATCGCTTCCCCACTTCCAGCCTGCCAGTGAATCCCGAAAAATCCTGTTTTCCTGTCGAATTTTTGGATGGCTACCGTTCCGCCGCGAGTTGACGTCTGCGCGGGCTGATTGTATAAGTATACGGACAAGAGGAGAGAATCCAATGGAAAAAGCGCCGCTCGATTGGGGAAAATTGTCCTTTTCGTACATGAAAACCGACTTCCGTTACATCTCGTATTGGAAAGACGGGGCCTGGGATGACGGCAAGCTCGTCACCGACAACAAGCTTTCCATCTCGGAAGCTTCCACAGCGCTCCATTATGGACAGCAGTGTTTCGAAGGCCTCAAGGCATATACCAGGAAAGATGGGAAAATCCAGCTTTTCAGGCCGGACCGCAACGCCGCGCGCATGCAGGCGACTGCCGATCGTGTCAGGATGCCTCAGGTTCCTACTGAAAAATTTATCGATGCCTGCGACCAGGTGGTCAAGGCCAACTGGAAATGGGTTCCGCCCTATGGCAGCGGCGCGACGCTTTATCTACGCCCCTTCCTCTTCGGCGTGGGAGACACCATCGGCGTCAGCCCTGCCAAGGAATACATTTTCTCCGTTTTCTGCATGCCGGTCGGCCCCTACTTCAAGGGCGGCATGACACCGGTCAACTTCACCGTCTCGAATTACGACCGGGCGGCGCCCAACGGCACTGGAGCCGCCAAAGTGGGCGGCAACTACGCTGGCAGCCTCCTCCCCCATGAGCAGGCCGCGCACGCTGGCTACGCCGACTGCATCTATCTCGATCCGGCCACCCATACCAAGATTGAGGAAGTGGGCGCCGCCAATTTCTTCGGCATCACCAAGGATGGTACTTTTGTAACGCCCAAATCGCCATCCATCCTGCCATCGATCACGAAATACTCCCTCCTCGATGTCGCCAAAACCTATTTTGGAATGAAGACCGAAGAGAGGGACTGCTATATCGACAACATCGACGAATTCGCCGAAGCCGGAGCCTGCGGAACCGCGGCCGTCATCACGCCCATCGGCGGCATCTTCCATAACGGCAAGCTCCACGTGTTGCATTCCGAGAAGGTAGTGGGACCGGTGACGAAGAAGCTCTATGACACTCTCACCGGTATCCAGTATGGCGACATCGAAGGCCCCGAAGGCTGGATCCACCTCGTCGACTGAGCTGTCCTGCGGGCTTCAGACTCTATGAAGCCCGCCCAACCATCGAGTATCCGCTCAATGTATAGCGGACAGAAAACTGAAAGTTTGGTTGATGTCAGCGATGATAGGGGAATGAAAACAGTTCAAGTTGGGCAGACTCGGCGATGGGCGAGATGAAAGCGAACGCCAAAAAGGGCGTCGATCGATCATCCATAGGGCAGCTGGTTCAGGCGGAGCCAGTAAAATGAAATGAGCCTGATGGATTCGCAGAACTTCACATAATCGACGTGTTTAACCAAGTAGCTGTTCGCGCCGAGACGATAGCTTTCGGCAAGATCGCATTTTTCGCTCGAAGAAGTGAGAATGACTACAGGAATTTGCATTGTATCTGGATCGCTTTTAAGCTGCTTCAGAGTCTCCAGGCCCCCGACTTTAAAAAGTTTCAGATCGAGCAGTATGAGCTTCGGCTTTTTGGAAGCGTCCCTGGCGGAGAAACTCTCTCTTCCATAAATAAAATCGAGGGCAAGTTTTCCATCGCACACATGAGCAATCCTTTCCACGAGGCCGTACTTGCTCAAGGCGCGGATCGCTATCTCCGCATCCTCCGGGTTGTCCTCTACAAGGAGAATCTCCGGATCATCGCTAATCTGCAATCGATGAATCCTCGAAAGGAAGAGCGAAGCAAAATACCGCTCCTTTGCCGGGACCCGCTGATTCGGCCCACGTCCGCCCCTTATGGCGCGATACAATCCGGTGAACAAGCGCCAATCCGATGCCGACACCTTCGAAGTCCTCGGGCTTATGCAATCTTTGAAAGGGATTGAAAAGCTTGTCCGTGTATTCAGGCTCGAATCCAGCGCCATAATCTTTGATCGAATAAATACGGAAGCCTGATTCGCAAGCCGAGCCGATTTCGATGCGCTTGATTGGCGATTTTTCGGAATATTTGATCGCATTTCCAATCAGGTTCGTCCAGACCTGCCTGAGCAAGGCTAAATCTCCCTCGATGCTCGGCAACGGAGCGATTTCCAAAGAATATCCCTCTGCTCCTGTCATATCCGCAAACTCCGCGTACACATCGCGCGCAAGTTGTTCCATGTCGACGGGCACGTTTGTCAGTTCACTTTTGTTTATCCTGGACAGATTCAACAAGTCGAGAATCAACTTGTCCATCTTTATGGCATTCCCCCTAACTATTCCCAATAGGCGTTTTCCCTCGTCATCGAGCTTTTCGGAATAATCCTCCTCCAGAAAATGGCAATATCCAGCTATGGCACGCAACGGGGCGCGCAAATCGTGGGAAACGGAATACGTAAACGCCTCCATTTCCCGGTTGGCCGATTCAAGCTGGGCGGTGCGCTCGGCGACTCGGGATTCAAGGCTAGCGTTGAGCGAGCAGATGACTTCCTCCGAATGCTTGCGTTCAGAAATATCGAGAGCCGCTCCCCATATCCCGCTTATCTTTCCTCCTTCATCCCGCTCCGCCTCGCCACGAACCCACATCCAGCCGTTGCTGCCATCTTTCCTCACTGTCTTGAGTTCGAGCGTATAGGATAAGCCCGTTTCCATGGTTCGGGCGAGCGAAGCGGAGAGCCGTTCCCAGCTCTCCGGTACGAATAGCTTCGCATGTTCTGTATAGGGAGGAGGGGGGAGCGAATGATCAAAGTCATACATTCGATAAAGCTGTTCGGTCCAGATGACTTTATTTGTCACTATATCCAGATGCCAGCTTCCCAGTTTCGCGATTTCCTGGGTCTTCCGCAAATGCTCCTCACTCGCTTTTATCTCCTTGTTGAGCTGCGCTTGCTCGAACCGTTGAAAGGCCATCTCGTTGATGATTTGAGTCATATTGAGCAGAAAATCCATTATGGTCTCGACTTTTTTCTTCGACACCACGGGCACTCGACTCAGCGCATCGAGATAGCCTTCTCTATCGAAACCGAAAGCTTCAGCTTGGGCCTCGAAGAATGACAGATCCGGCTTTTCGAAAAAGAATTGGCCTGAGAACAGGTTTGCCGCGTGTTCGCCACCGATGATGATAGGCACCGCCACGTCCACCAATCCATTCATGCACTCGTAAAAATGATACTTCTCTCCCTCGGCCAACTTGTCGGCGAGCACCGTGTCGCTTATGGTGCACCGTTTCGAGGTCTCGGGATTCACTCGATGGAATTCTGTGCAGATTTGCCGCCATCCAGATTTCGACAGGATATTGCCATCCAAGTCCAGTATGGCGGTAACGAAGCCTGTGGCCTTGTTGAAGGCTTCTAAGAGGGCATCGACCTTTTCGAAATCGATGTAGTCAAGCTTTTTCATTCGCCTCCTGAAGGATATGCAGAACACCCTCAAAAAGAGCTCGCCTGGACGGTTTATCTGTTTTTTATCCTTATGAGCCTCATGCAAAAGAAATTGACTGAGCACACTTTTAAGAAAAGCGGAGTTAGATCCTGTATGACAGAATCGCATAGAAAGCCCAAAACAGGACCCCCCACATGATAAAGAGTATAGCCGAATCCTAGGGGATATGCAAATCTTTCAGTAAGCTTCGAATTGCACGCGAGGTTTGAAGAATATTTAGCCAAACACCAATAAGAGATCGGTAAAAAGCTGCGAATCCCGAAGGGGAAAGTTGGGAACTGGCCTAATCAAAAATGAAGCGAAAAATCCTAAAAAAACAACCGCATACTTCGCCAAGGAGTCGTTTCCAAGTATGCAGTCTTGAATGCGGTGCGGCTCCAATACCCCATATGCCCATATGGCAGCCTCTCCTAAACGCCGGCGAGATTCGCGAGGGCTTCGAGCGCCAGAACGTAGCTGCTGGCGCCAAAACCCGAGATAGTTCCGACGCAGAGATCGGCTATCATCGATTTGTGTTTTTCTTCCTCTCCTGCGTGAGCCCTGGAAAGTGATACCTCCACGCAGGGAATGGACAAGGCACCGATGGCGCCGCGCAGCAAGTCGCTGCGATGGGCAAGGGCTCCCACATTCAGTATGATGCCTGAGTAATCATCGGGAACCTGCTGCATGCGGTCGATGATGTCGCCTTCCGAATTGTACTGTTCGCAATCGATACCAACGCCGAGTTCGGCTGCCCTGCCTTTGAGTGGATCAAGGGTTTCGCTGGAAAACGCCAGAAATCTGCATCGCTTTTCCTTCATCGAATGATCGGCCAGAGTATCGCGGGCAGGCTTCTTGGGTGGCCTTTCGGACCTGTCGAGTGCATCGAGAAGGGCACGGAGCCCGAGTATGTAGCTGTAGGAGCCGAATCCGCAAACCTGCCCCAGGCAGACAGGCTCGATGTACGAGATGTGTCGGAATGGCTCGCGCTTGTAGATGTTGGAGATATGCACTTCGACGGTCGGCAGCGCCACCGCGCCGATTGCGTCGCGCAGGGCTATCGAATAGTGGGTGAGGGCGCCCGCGTTGATGACGATGCCCTGGACAGTGCCCGCATGGGCGTG